>JAYVOY010000103.1:0-2605 GCA_043757645.1 Verrucomicrobiota bacterium | reverse complement strand
ACGTGTGCTCGAGGCCCACCAACACGCCGCGCCGGCTGCCGCCGCCGAGCGAGGACGTGTCAATCGCCTGCCCAAGCAGCCGCGTGC
Source organism: Verrucomicrobiota bacterium (assembly GCA_043757645.1). Taxonomy (GTDB): domain Bacteria; phylum Verrucomicrobiota; class Verrucomicrobiia; order Limisphaerales; family BJHT01; genus BJHT01. Next base: position 2,518 of record JAYVOY010000103.1, on the reverse strand, counting down.
TCGCGTCGAGTTTGCGGACGAACTTCACGCCCGCCTCGACGCGGCCCGCGGACAGAATCGCCGCGGAATTGCTGAAGGTGTTCCCCGCGCGGCCCCAGTAAACGCGCAGTTCATTCTTGTCATCTTGATGCCGGAGTTCGACGCGCTCGGCGGTGCCGCGCAGTTCGCCCGCCGCGCTCCAGGCCACTTCGCCAACCACGAAAGTCCGCGCCGCAAGCTTCACCGTGGCGTTGGCCCCGTAGAGTTGATAGGGCGCCTGCGGGTTTTCGTCGCGCGCGCCGGAGACGCCGACCTCGACGCGTGCGTGCGGTTTGAACTGGGCGTCCGCGCCATAGACAAAAAACTTTTCGCCGCCTTGATCCACTTCGTACGTCACGCGGATCGACACGGGATTCAGGTTCGCGTCGAGGCTGGGAATCGGGGCTTTGAACAGAATGCGGCCGGTGAACGGCTCGAATTCGTAATCGGTGAAACGCGCCAGCGACACCGTCTTCAGCACGAGCGCGGGCTGCTGCCGGTCGCGCGTGAGAACCTCGACCTTCTCGCTGTTCACCAGCCCGTCGCCCGTGCGGAATTGAAACGGGCCGGAGGTGCCGTTGGCGGGCAGTTCCTCGATCACCTGCCGCGCGCTGTCGTGCGCGACCCAGGCGTTGGCGTTCAGCCAGCTTTGTTCGAGATGGGTTTTCACGCCGGTCGCGCTGCGGTTGTAATTGCCGAGTGACCGCGCCTCGACCGGGGTCTGCGTCACGTAGTCGCCGTAGAGCGCGTAGCATTTGCGCTTGTCCACGCGCACGTAAAATTTCCCCGTCGATTGCGCGTCGAAACCGCGCGCCGAGGAATCCCCGTACACGGGGTAAAACTCGTCGGGCTGGATGTCGCGGAAGAGGCGTTCGCGAGAGATTTTGTCGGAGTCGTACGACGCGGTGAGGAGCGCGTCGCCCTTGATGCGGCCCTTCAAATAAAAGGCCGCGCGCCCGGCGGCGTTGAGTTTCGCGTCGTTGCCCCCGATCGAGAATCCGCGCAATTCCTCCTCGAAGCCGTCGCGCGAGCGGGCTGGCAGCACGTCGCGAGAACTGAGGTTGCGCAAATTGATCTGGCCCTCGAGGAGGCCGACGGCGAGCAGCGGGCGCAGCTCGGGCAGGAAGGACAGCGTCGCCTCGCCCTTCATCGAGCCGCTGCTGATGACGAGGTGCGCGTCGCCCGGCTCCATCGGCGGCACGAGCAGATATTCCGCGCGACCGCCCTCGAGGAAGACCTGGATGCCCGGCTCTTTTTTATCAAGGTCATCGACCTCCCAACGGCCGAGGCTGGTCTCGAGCGTCAGGGCCGTGCGCGCGGTCACCGGCACGCCCTTGGCATCCACCAACTCGACGCCAATCTTGACGGCGGTGCGGCCATCGGCGGCGGGCAACTCCTTCGGCAAGCGGAGGCGAATGATCCCGAGGCGGTCGGGGGCGATGAGCGTGATTTGCACGGTGCCGCGCGCGTTGCCGAAGGGATCGCGCTGGGTCAGCGAGAGCGTGTTTTCGCCGGGCTTGAAATTGACGCCGATGAAATCCCAGACCTGAAGTTTCTTGTCCGCGATTTCCGTGCGGCGACCGATGCGCGAGGCGGGCAGTTCCGCGCCGTTGACTAAAAGCTCGAACTTCGCGCCCTGCGTTCCCTTCACGCGGACCGTGGCCTGCGGCATCGGGAGCGTGTCGCGGTCCTTGAAATCCACGAAGCCCAGCGTGTTGTCGAGCTGGCTCAGGGCCGCGCCGAGATTCAGCAACGGCGCGGGCGCGGCGGGCGCCGGCGGGAGGCCGGAGGTTTCGGTGGGCGCCGCGGCGGCGGGCAACAGGGTGGTGAAAACGTCGTTGGTCGTGAGGCGCTCCGCCGCTGGCGCGGTGCGGCTGCTCGGTGCGGCGCTGGCCGCAGCGGGCGCGCCCGGCGCATTCGCCAGTACGCTCGGCGGCGCGCTGCGGGGCGCGCCGGTGGTGGCGAACGTGAGTTGCGGTGGGGCGATCGCGAAGCCGCTCGGGCGCGGCGCGGCGGGCGACGCGGTTGCCGTTGAGACAAACGTGAGCCGCGGTTTTTCCAGCGCGAACGGCGGCGCGCGCGGCGCGCTGGGAAGCGCGGGCGCCTGGGCGCGGATTACTTCGTCGGGCGTCGGGTTGTAACCAGAAGCTGCGAACGTGACGCGCGGCGCGGTCGCGGTGAAGACGGGGGCCGCGTGCGCCGCCGAGGTGAGGCGCGGCACCGTGACTGTGAAGGCGCGCGACAGCGCCAACTGCGGCGCGGGTGGCAGCGCCGGGTTGGCGTCGTCGGTCGTCGGAGCGCCGCCGGGAACCGTGTACGTGAGGCGCGGTGCGGCCACGATGAATGCGGGCGCGGCGTGCGCGCGGGTCGCGGCGGTGAGGCGGGGCGCGGTGATTGTGAAGGCGCGCAACAGCGCGAGCGGGCACGCCGCGTCGTCTTCAGCGGGGTTCGGTTCGCAACCGGGCACCGCATAACTGAATTGCGGCGCGGTCACCGCGAA
>JAYVOY010000102.1:0-9667 GCA_043757645.1 Verrucomicrobiota bacterium | reverse complement strand
GCCTTTCAGCGGCTTGAGCAGCGTGACGGGCGGTGGCTTGGCGGCGGGCGCGCGGCGGCGGTGCAGCGGGAAGCGGAGTGCGGCGAGGAATTGCCACAAGCCGATGAACACGCTGAGGAGCGCGAGGGCGGCGAGCATCGAGGCGAGCATCAGGGCGTCGGGGCCGCGGGGTTCAGTCTAAGCCGGAACGATGCCGTAGGACCGCCGCCGTCTCGGCGGCTCCCGGCGTGAGAAGTCCGCAAGGGCAATTTGCGCTGGCTCCTTTGGTTCATCATTCAGCGAACATTTTGTGCTGTGGGAAATGCGCACCTCCCTTCCGTTTGGGCGCTGTGAGCCGCCGAGACGGCGGCGGTCCTTTGCCAGAGTTGCGGCTAAGACTGAAAGTTGAGCCACGGATGAACACGGATGAACACGGATGACGAAAACGCTTTTGCGCAGTCGCATTACCCGGCGGTCCAAAGTTTTTGGAAGTCGGTTTTGCTCCGTGTTCATCGGTGTGTATCCGCAGTTTCCAAATTTCGGAAGGGAGCGGAATCCACGGTCAAACGCCTTCGGAGGAGACGACGCGCAGGACTTCCTCGAGGGGGACCTGGCCTTTGGCGACGCGGCGCAGGCCAGCCATCCAGAGCGTGACCATGCCGCGGTCGGAGGCGACTTTTTGCAGGGCGCGGTTGGGGAGTTTTTGGAGGACGGCCTCACGGAAAACCTCATCGACGACGAGCAATTCCGTGAGCGCGGTGCGGCCGGCGAAACCGGTCTCGAGGCATTCCGCGCAGCCGACGCCGCGGCGGAATTCGGCGGTGGCGACGTACTCTTCAGGAAGCGTTTTCAACAGGGCTTCCTCGGGCGAATAGGCTTGCGCGCAGAAGGGGCAGTTTTTTCGGACGAGCCGCACGCCCATCACGCCGATGATGCTCGAGGCGAGGAGGAAGGGTTCGATCTCCATGTTGATCAAGCGCGCGAAGACGCCGGCGGTGGTGCCGGAGTGAATCGTGCTGATGACCAAGTGCCCCGTGAGGCCGGCCTGCACGGCGATCGACGCGGTGTCGGGGTCGCGAATCTCGCCGATCATGATGACCTGCGGGTCCTGCCGCATGAGCGAGCGGAGGGCGCGCGGGTAGGTGAATTCCTGCGCGTTGTTCACTTGTGCCTGGCTGACCATCGCGAGCTGAAATTCCACGGGGTCCTCGACGGTCGCGATGCTGATGGTGGGGCCGTGCTTTTTGACGAGGTAATAAATCGACGCGTAAATCGCGGTGGTTTTTCCGGAGCCGGTCGGGCCGGTGAGGAGAATGAGGCCGCTGGGGCGTTTCAGAAGTTGGATGAAGCCCTCGAGCGTTTCGTCCTCGAAGCCGAGGCCGGCGAGATCGAAGGAGCGGTTGCGCGGGTCGAAAATGCGGATGACGATTTTTTCGCCGCGCACGGTGGGGAAAATCGAGACGCGCAATTCGACGCCGCCGATTTCCGGGATCGCGCCGGCGTGGCCTTCCTGCGGGACGCCGGTTTGATAGGAGACGAGGTTCGCCATGATTTTCAGGCGACCGGAGATTTTGTCGCAGAGATCGAGCGGGAGATGGATCAGCTCGTTGAGCACGCCGTTGAGGCGGATGCGGACGACGAGGGTGCTCTCCCACGGCTCGATGTGAATATCGCTCGCGCCCGCCTTGACGGAATCGATGAGGAGATAATTGACGAGCGTGCCGATCTCGATGTTGGCGTCGTCGGTGATGGATTGGAGGTAGCGGGTGGTGAGGCTCATGGGTGGAGAGGGGATGGCGAGACGGCGGGAATGCGGGAGGGGGAGAAGGCGAGATTTTGAAAGTTAAAAAAAATGCCGAATTTAAAAAGGGCGCGCCGGGTTCGCGGTGAACCCGGCGCGCGCGAAAGCGATCGACGCGCGATCAGCCGCCGACTTCGGCGCGGGCTTCGGCGGCGAGGGCGGTGCTGAGGTAACGCTCGCCGGTCGAGCAGGCGATGGTGACGATGGTCTTGCCGCGGTTCTCGGGGCGCTTGGCGATTTCGATGGCGGCCCAGACGTTGGCCCCGGTCGAGATGCCGACGAGGATGCCTTCTTCCTTGGCGAGGCGGCGGGCCATCGCGAACGAGTCGTCGTTGGAGACTTGCACGCACTCGACGATTTGCGGGTTACCCTGCGAATCCTTCAGGTGAAGGTTTTTCGGAACGAAGCCGGCGCCGGTGCCCTGGATTTTGTGCGGGCCGGGTTTGACGGGTTGGCCGGCGAGCGTTTGCGAAATGACGGGGGAATCCTTCGGCTCGACGGCGATGGCTTGGAAACTGGCCTTGCGCGGTTTGATGACCTCGCAGCAGCCGGTGATCGTGCCGCCGGTGCCGACGGCGGCGACGAGGATGTCCACCTTGCCGGCGGTGTCGTCCCAGATTTCTTCGGCGGTGGTTTGGCGGTGGATTTCGGGGTTGGCGGGATTTTCGAATTGCTGCGGAATCCACGCGTTCGGCGTTTCCTTGGCGAGCGCCTCGGCGCGGGCGATGGCGCCTTTCATGCCCTCGGTGCCCGGCGTGAGGACGAGTTTCGCGCCGAGCATCGCGAGCAGCGTGCGGCGTTCGACGGACATCGTTTCCGGCATCGTGAGGATGAGTTTGTAACCCTTGGCGGCGGCGACGAACGCGAGGGCGATGCCGGTGTTGCCGCTGGTCGGCTCGATGATGACGGTGTCCTTGGTGAGGATGCCGCGCTTCTCGGCGTCCTCGATCATGGCCGCGCCGATGCGGTCCTTGACGCTGCCGAGCGGATTAAAAAATTCGCACTTGAGAAGGATGGTGGCATCGACGCCGGCGGTGACGCGGTTCAGGCGGACGAGCGGCGTGCGGCCGACGGTCTCGATGATGTTGTTGTAAATGCGGCCCATAGGTTTTTGTGGTGGTGTGTAGAATCAAGCCCTGAATCAAAGGGTTCTGTGAGGGCGGATAGTGGGGAAATGGCGGGGAGCGGCAAGCGTTTTTGTGGCGCGGGGCAACGGTCGCGCAGGAGGAGAAAAGAGTGTCGCGCGAAGGAGACGAAGGGGGCGAAGGCGGGGAGCGGTGGCGGCGGTGGTTGTCTTCCTTCGCTTTCTTCGCTTTCTTCGCGCGACCCATTTCCCACCCGCACGCACAACAAAAAAAGTGTCGCGCGAAGGGGACGAAGGGAGCGAAGGCGGGGAGAGTGGGTTGTCTTCCTTCGCTTTTCTTCGCGTCCTTCGCGCGACACTTTTTCCGTCACGCGCGCGGGGTTCAGCGCAGCGTGATCACGTCGCCGGCTTCGAGGATGGGGTCGATGCTGCCGTTGAGGAGGCGCTGCGGGGAGACGGGGATTTCCTTGCCGCCGCGCGTGACGGAGATCGAGAACAATTCGGTGCTGCCAATGTATTCCGCCGCCACGAGTGCGCGCACGAGCGAGAGGTCTTCGGTCCACGGTACGGTGCGGTTTTTTACGGGGCCCAGAATCGTGACGCCGGGCACGGTGGCCGCGGTGGGCGCGCCGGGCGTGGCGTTTTGCAGGCGCATCTGGCCCAGCGCGGACGCCTGGCCGGCGAAGAACGCGGCGCGAGTATCCGCCTCCGCCCGTTCCTTGGTGACACAGCCGCCGAGCGCGGCGACGAACGACAGCAACAGCGCGATTTGAATTTTCATAAATAATTTCAGCAACTGGTGGGAACTTCCTGCAACACCTCGACGCAATGGGGAATCGCCCCGACGACAAAGCCGAGGCACTCGACGGCCCCGCTGGGTTTGCCGGGCAGACAGATGACGAGCGCGTGCTCGACGACGGCGGCGAGGTTGCGCGAGAGAATGGCGTTCTGGGTGAGCTTCATGGATTCCATGCGCATCACCTCGCCGAAGCCGGGCAGCTCGCGCACGGCGATTTCGCGCACGGCCTCGGGCGTCACGTCGCGCAACGCCACGCCGGTGCCGCCGGTGGTGAGCACGAGGTGGCAGCCCTTGGCGATCAACTCGCGGATGGCGCGCTGGATGGCGCGTTTTTCATCGGGCACGAGGCTCTCGGCGATGACCTTCCAGCCGTGGCCCGCGGCGGCCTTTTTCACGGCGGGTCCGCCGAGATCGTCGTAGAGACCCTTGGCGGCGCGGTCGGAAATGGTGATGACACCGGCGTTAATCAACATGGCGGGGAGTATCTGAAAATTTTCGCGGAACAAAAGCGCGGAGTGGGCGGAGCCTCAACGGGGACGGAGCGCCGAGCACCGGCTCGGCGAGAACACCCGTGACGAGAGTCGCGCCGAGCCGGTGCTCGGCGCTCCGCGGCGTGGAGATCACGGGTCACGGTCGTCACGTCACCGCGCCCACAGCACCTTGAACAACAGCCCGAGATACGAGCCTTTGATGCGGCGATGGTAGCCGGGTTGGTGTTCCTCGAGCATCCCGGCGAGGTCGCGCAGGTTGTAGTAAGGCACGGTCAATTGCGCGTGGTGGGCTTGGTGATAGGCGAAACCGAACGGCGCGAAGAGGAAGCGTTCGAGGGCGTTGGTGTCCACGTCGATCGTGTCCTGCGGGGCTTGCGCCAGATTCGCAATCGGCGGGCCGGGGAAGAAATAATTGTAGCTGTGTTCGAGGAAAGTCCGCGCGCGGTCCATGCCGAGGGCGATCAGGAAAATCGGGATGAACCAGAAAATGAAGTAGCCCCACCACACCCACCCCAGCGCGAAGCCCACGAGCACCGCTGTTTGCACCACAGCGATCGGCGCGAGTTGCACGAACACCGATTGCAAATGCGCAAGCAGGCCGCCGGTGCCGCCGCCGTTTACGTTTTTCGCAGACGCCTTCGGCAGCGTCTCGTCGCCGAAAATCTTCCGCTTAAATTTCACGTAAATGTCCACGAAGAGACCGAAGAATAATTTCCAAAACCGCGGCCAGCCCGCCTCGCATTTCAGCAGCGGGCGATAGATGTAGCCGTCCACGTCGTCGGCGATCGACTGCGACGATTTGTGATGTTCCATGTGGGCCTTGCGATAATTGAACAGCGACACGCCGACGAGCGAGGCGGTGAGGAGGCCGACGGTTTCGTTGAGCCACACGGGATGAAACAACGTCTTGTGCGTGGCCTCGTGCGAGGCCATGACGAGCCGGTATTGCATCAGGCCAATGAGCAGAAACGCGGGGATGGCGGCGACGGCGAGTGGTTGCGTTTTCAGCAGCCACAACGCCACCGCAATCAGCGCGGACGTCGCGCCCAAATGCAGCACGGAATGCACGTTGGTGCGGCGTTGTCGCAGTTCGCTGATTTTGTTTCGCAGTTCGAGTTGGGTCATGGTTGTGGGCCGGGAAGCGCGCCCGCGCGAGTGCGACTCCGTGACAGAACCAGAAAACCCAGCCCCCCGCGTGTCAAACCATTTGTCCTGTCGCTGGGTCTCGACCCATCCCGGACGGTGGTCGCCGCCAACCGCAGGGGCGCCAGCGAACCGGCCAAGCGCTCAACTTCACTTGCAGCCGCGTCGCGCCTCACACCACCACCTTCGCACCACTCCGAATCGACTGCTCCTCCGCCTCGCAAATCTCCACCGCGCTCGCCGCATCCGCCGCCGTCACGATGGTTGGGGCCTTGCCCGAGTTGATCGCCGCGAGCAGGTGCTGGATTTCTCCGACGTAGCCATCCGGTTGCTCCAACTTGAGCACGCGCGCCGCCTGACCCTCCTCGCAAATCTTCAGCGCCTCCGCCCCGCGCGCGAGATCGTAGTCCACCGTCGCGCGCTCGAAGTTCACCGTGTAGGCCATGTTGAAACCGAAGCCCGGCGTCATCGCCCACGAGCCCTCGGCGTGGACCAGCGCGCCACACGCCACGTCGTATTGCGCGACCACGTGATCCATCGCGCCACTGAATTTCGTGTAACCCGTCGCACTCACCGCGCGCGGACGTCCGAAACAAAACTGCACAAAATCCGCGTCGTGAATGTGCAAATCCAGCAACGCGCCGCCCGACTTCGCGCCGTCGTGAAAATGATTCTTCCCCCAACCCGGCGGCTCCGCCACGCGCCGGAAGCGCGCCGCCAACACCCGCCCGTAACGCCCCTCCTCAATCGCCTGCTTCACCCACACCCAATCCGGAAAAAAGCGCAGGCACATCGCCGGCATGAAGCAGCCCTTCGCCCGCGCCGCCGCCTCAACAATCTGCCGCGCCAGCGCGCCCGTGCGCGCGAGCGGCTTTTCGCAAAGCACATGCTTCCCCGCCGCCAGCGCCGCAATCGCCAACTCCGGATGCGCCAGCGTCGGCGCGCATATATCCACGAGATCGACACCACTGTTCGCGAGGAAATCCGCGACCTCGCGAAACGCCCCCACGCGCGTCATGTCCAGCTTCAGCGGTTCCTTCACGCCGAGGTTTCCGCTCACGTCCGAGAAATCGCCGTCCAGATGCCGCCCACTCGGATTGCACAAGGCCGTGATCTCGATGCCCGCAACCTGCCGATAGGCTTTCACATGGGTCGCCGCCATGAAGCCGAGACCGATGATGCCGACTTTGATCATAGAGTTTAAAATTCGGAATTCAGGCGTCAGAAAACAGGAATCAGGAGGCAAACGGATTTCGTCGCCGCGTGTTCACTGGATCTCGACCAGCGCCTCGCCGTGGCGAATCATTTCCAAGGCCACGGGCAACCGGGTTTCGAGCAGGTTTCGCAGATATTCCTCCGACGTGTTCCCGCACGTGAGCCAGATGATGTGCGGCGGCGGTCCCAGGCGCGTCACGCGCTCGTCGAAATCCGCATCCTTCGTCATCACGATCGCGCCCGCTCTTCGCGCCGCGTCCCAGATGTCCAAGTCGTCCGCCTCGCGCAACCCGACCTCGCGTAGCGGCTGTGTCGGTTCGCCAAACCGTTCCGTGATCCAGCGCGCGAGTCGCGGCGAAAGGTGTGCGTCCAGCCAGATCATGACCCCGCGAGCACCGGATGATCCACGCGCCGCCGCGCAAAGGCGATGCACGCTCGGATGTCATCCGCCTCCAAATCCGGCAACTCCTGCAACACCTCGAGCGGCGTCAATCCGGCCTCGAGCAAATCCAGCACGTCCGTCACGCGAATGCGCATCCCGCGCACACACGGTCGGCCGCCGCACTGGCGCGCGTTGAAAGTGATTCGTTCGAGCAGGTTCATGGCTTTCTTCTTTAAGCCGCGCGCACGTTCAAAGCAACCATCACAGCGCCTCCACAAACTCCCTTGCCCTCCGAATATCCGCCACCCGCGCCGTGCCCGCCTCGCGTTCGATCGCCAGATCCCCGGTGAAACCCACCTCCGCCAGCGTGCGGAAAAACGCCCGCCAATCCACCTGCCCCGTGCCCACGACCACCTCCTCGCCCCACGCGCCCGGCACCGTCGTCGCGATGGCGTCCTTGAGATGACACGACCGCAGAAACGGCGCGAGCGTGCGCAGCGCCGCGATGGGATCGCCCTTCTCATAAAGAATCAGGTTCGCCGGATCGAAGTTCACACCCACATTCGCGCACCCGAGCTTTTCCAAAAAACTCCGCAACGTCTCCGCCGTCTCCTGCCCCGTCTCGAAACCCAGCGCGATGCCCCGCGCGCCAAACACCGCCGCGATGCGCGCGATGCGCTCCAGCAACTTCGCGCACGCCGGATCACTCTCCTCATGCGGCAGAAAGCCCGCGTGAAACGTCACCACCTTGATCCCCAGCTCCGCCGCGATCCGCGCGATCTCCTGGAGGTTCCGCCAATTCTGTTCCCACGTCCCATCCGGCACCACGCCGCCCGTGCGCTTGATCGTCTCCGGCGTCGTGTAATCCTCGCCCACCGTCCCAAACATCCCCGACGCGATCGTGATGCCCGCCCGTGCGAACAGCGCCGCCGTCGCGCCCCACACCTCGGGATGCTCGCGCAACGGATCCAGCGCGAGCTGCACCCGCCGGATGCCGATGGTTTGCAACTGTTCGATCAATTGCTGCGGCGAGGCCGGCTGAAGCGACCACGAACACACCGCGAGACGGGAAGAAAGATTGGCTGGCATAAAATTTTCGGGACGCGCGGATGAAGCCACGAACCCCGCGCGTTGTCACGCAAACTGCGCCGGGAAATGTTCGGAACGGGCGCTCACTGGCACTGCCCGTTGTCTTTGAGCCGACTCCCTCGCCTCCCTCCGAGGGAGGCGAGGGCCGGGGGAGAGGAGAGCCGTCGGGACCACGACAGGCCCGTCCCAAAAACTCTCCATCTGTCCGACCGCCTGCCAACGCCTTTGCCCAGCTTTTCGGCAACCTTTTTCGCCGCGCCGCAGCAACTTTGCCCCCCCAAACTCCAGCAGCGTGGGCAGATGCGGGCTGCCAACGGCGGCGAGGGCGGCTACGACGGTGATGCGGTCCATAATCAGATTCTGCCTCCGGTTGCATGCCCATTTTGCCCGATGCAGGACGGGGTGAAAAAGTGAAAATCAGGTGGACGGTGAGAGGCGTTGGGCGCGTCTTGCCGCCGCGCCCGGAGGCGGCGTTTACGCCACAGCAGCGCAGAGGGAAACGCGCGCTTTTGGAAAATTCCCGCGCCCTTCGCGTTGGTTCGTGAACGCCGCGCGCCGTTTGCGCGGCTCCGGCCGGGGGTAAGTGTTCGAATGTGCCTCGATGGTTTGGGGGTGCTGACATTGTGCTTGCAAAGTGATTAGTTTCATCCCTTAGTCTCCGCCAATCTGACACTTCGAAAGTGCGTCCAACTGAGTCAAACCGCATGGTCACAACACAACAGGAGAGGGTGCTTTGAACCGCCCCAACTTTCCTTCCCGCAGTCCGTCTTCATTCGTCAGGATTAATGGTAAGATTCGCGCCCGCGAAGTCCGCCTTATCGGTCCCGAAGGCCAGCAGGTAGGCGTTGTCTCCCTGAGTGACGCCCTCAATCTCGCGCGCAACCACGCGGTTGATCTCGTCGAGGTCGCGCCCAACGCCACGCCGCCCGTGTGCCGCTTGGTCGATTACGGCAAATTCCGCTACGAGCAATCCAAGAAGGAAAAGGAATCCCGCAAGCGTCAGCACGCCAGCAAGCTCAAGGAAATCCAACTCAGTGCCGGCATCGATCCGCACGATTTCGGAGTCAAGCTCACCCATGCCATCGACTTCCTGTGCGATGACATGAAGGTCAAGTTGAGCCTGCGTTTCCGCGGTCGCGAGATGGCGCATCAAGAGTTCGGCCATCAAGTCGTCGAGAGGTTTATCAAGGCCACCGCGCCGTTCGCCGTGCCCGATGCCCCGCCGAAATTGATCGGCAAAAGCATCACCGTGATTTTGTCCCCGCTGCCCCGCAACAAGCGCGCCAAGAATCCGAACATGAACGAGGACGGCAGCTTGAAGGACGAGGGATCCAAGAGTCATCAAAACCCGGAAGAGGAGGAGCCTGATCGCGATGGTGAACCGGATCGTGACCACGACACGGAGGGAGAGTTGGTGAACGAATCACCGGAGGAATCGGAAAATCCTCCCAGCAAGGATTCCGGTTCGAGCAAACCGGCGTGAGCGGGCGGGAGACCGACGATACTTTGTTGTTCTCGATCGATTAATCCCGAACTCCGAAATGGAAACGCACGGAACGAATGACCGTGCAGCAGGGGCGCGGCGTTTAGCCGGATCCATGCAGTAGGAGCGCCGCCGTCTCGGCGGCTCACACCGTCCCAACGGGGCTAATGCCAGCCTTGGCCGTGGCGTGAAAATCTCACT
>JAYVOY010000101.1:0-9674 GCA_043757645.1 Verrucomicrobiota bacterium | reverse complement strand
AAAGTTCCTGACTGCAAAACGGGCAATTGAAAACGATGTCCATAAGTCGGGTGCGGTTGCTGAACTGCGGGAAACCCTACGAACCGCACCGGACCACTTCCAGCAAATAAACCAAACCCGCGCCGGCGCGTGGTCCGGCTCCGCCGCGTCCACCGAAAAGTTGCAGGCCACGGCGCAAAACCCTGCCGCAGGGAGGAAAAAATTCGAGGAGCTTTCATGGGGTCACGCTAGCCGCAGTCCCCGCGCCGGTGAAGCGACGAAACGCCCCTACCTTGTAGGAGCCGACGTGAGGAGGCTCTAACCTCGCCCCGCCAAAATCGCCTCGGTAACACCGCCGCCCCCATTCCACCTCTCGGAATAAAAACCGAAAGGTCAGAGCCTCCTCACGTCGGCTCCTACAAAGGAAACGCCCCACGTTGTAGGAGCCGCCGTGAGGAGGCTCTAACTTCTCCCCGCCCAAACCGCCCCGATAACTCCGCCGCACCCATTCCGCCTCCCGGTACAAAAAACCGAAATGTCAGAGCCTCCTCACGTCGCCTCCTACAATTTTTAGTTCACGTAAATGAACTCCTTCACATTGAACAACACGTGCGCGAGATCGGCCCAGACTTGCTGGTCACGCTTCGCCGCGGCGAGTTCGGTGCCGTACGCGGCGGCTTGGTCCGTTGTGAAACGCAGCGCAGCCGCGAGTTCCGCCGCGGTGGGCTTGCGGCCAAACGCGCTCAGATACATCTGCGTGACCCGCGGCGCGGGCGACGTTTCGCTGCCGCTCAAAACGCGCTCGGCCCACAGCTTCGCCTGTTGCAGCACAAAGGGATCGTTCATCAGGATCAACGCCTGCGCGGGCACGTTGGACACATTGCGCCGCCCCATCGACGTGAACGGAATCGGCGTGTCGAAGGCCAGCATCATCGGCGAGAGAAAATTCCGCCGCACCGCGATGTAAATGCTCCGCCGCCCGTCGCCATCCAGCGGGCCGGAGCCAGGCTTGCCGCGGCCTTCCATGAACGCCGTCAAATGTACCGGCACGCTCGGCCCGCCGACCGCCGGCTGGAGCCGCCCGGAAACCGCGAGCAACGCATCGCGAATCGCCTCGCCCTCGAGCCGGCGCACGTTCGCGCGGTGCAGCAAAATATTTTCCGGATCCGCCTGCTCGGCGACGGCATCCGCGGGCTGACTCGACATTTGATAGGTCTCGGAGAGCACCAGTTCGCGAATCAATTTCTTCAACGACCACCGCAGTTCGCCGCGGAAATTCAGCGCCAGATGATCGAGCAATTCGCGGTGCGACGGCGCCTGCCCGAGCACGCCGAAGTTGTCCACCGTCGGCACAATTCCGCGCCCGAACAAATGCTGCCACACGCGGTTCACGATCACGCGCGACGCGAACGGATTGTCCGCCGCGAGAATCTCCTCCGCCAACCCGAGCCGCCCGCTGCCCGCGCCGTAGCCCCTCGCGTTCGGCCCACTCAGCGCCTCGATGAAGCGTCGCGGCACCGCCTCGCGCGGCGCGCGCGACGAACCGCGCACGAGCAAAAACTCATCCGTGCCGCTGCCCTCGAACATCGCCGGTGCCGTACGCGACTCGGGCTTGATCCGCGCCACCAACGCCGCCTGCCGCGCGCCCAACGACTGCACCGCCGCAGTGAACGCCGCCGTCTCCGCCGACTTGCCCGGCAGGAAAAGCTCGCGCTCGCGCACCAGAAAATCCGCGACCCGCGCGAGCTCGCGGCCCGCGTTCGTCGCCGCAAACTCACCGCCCGCCAGCGCCTCGGTCGCCTTCGCAAAAATCTCCTGATACGCCGCCGCCACCGCGGGAATGCCCTGCTCCGCCGCGGTCAGCGCGGTCGCCAGCAGCGCGTTCGGCTGCTCAAAAATCGCGGGCGGTTTCTCGCCCTGCACGACCATTGCCACCGCGAATTCGCCCGCGCCCGCAGGGCTGAGTTCCACGTGGCAGCGCGCGCCCGGATACGCGTTCAGGTTGTGCGAAACCCATTGCCAGCGGCCCTTGTCACCCGGCCATTCCTTCAGCGTCGCCGCGTGCAGCGGACCCGCGATGATCAGGTGCGAATTCACCGCGGCGTAAGCGCGGCCCGCGCCGCGCACGAGATACCACACCGTCCCGCCGCCGATCGTGAACGACGGCGTGCGCAGCGTCTGCTCGCTGCGATCCCACTGGCCGAGGTGGCCGTGATCTTTTTCGCTCTTCGCGGACTTCAGCGATTGCCACGCCGGGTCGCGATACGCCGCGGTTTCCGTCACCAGCCCGAGCAACGGCTGCTCCGCCGTCGCGCCGAAACGCGGCTCGCCCACACGCAGCGGACGCGCGCCAAACGACGAACCATCTTGAAACCAATTCCTCGTTTCGCCCCGCGTGTAATCGATCACCACATCGCCCGGCGCGGGCGTGAACGCGGCCGCGGCGAGACCCGCGCGCCAGCGTTCTTGCAACGCCTGCAACGCCGCGCCCTCGCCGCGCGGTTTCGCGGACGCGAGCTTCGCGAGAATGTGCAGCGGATGCTCCGGCGCGTCCTTGGCCTTCGCGAGTTCCGCGGCCCAGCGTTCGAGCCGCGTGCGGTCGAGCAGATGCGCCGTAGCGACTTCATCGGCCTTGCGCGCGTTCGCGCCGTTGGCGGGCGCAGTGAGTTCTGCGGCGGCGGCGAGGTAGCCGGCGATTTCGCCGCGCGCGGGTTTCACGGCGGCGGCGAAACTGCGCAGCAACTCGCGCTGCGAACCGGCGCGGAGTTGTTCGAGTTCGGTGGCGATTTGCCGGTGCAATTCCAGCGTCTCGAAACGCGCCTGCCGATAGCTGCCGCTGAGGAGAAATCCGGTCAGCGCGTAATAATCCTTCTGCGAAATCGCATCGAACTTGTGATCGTGACAACGGGCGCACGCGACGGTCAGCCCGAGAAAAGTTTTCGTCATCACGTCGAGGCGGTTGTCCATGCGGTCACACTCGTCCGCGCGAATGTCCACGGGCGAATGCACCTCCTCGCCGAGAAACCAAAAGCCCGTGCCGAGCACCGACTCGTTCGCGCCCGTCGCCGGATCGAGACGCGGCTGGGGCAGGAGATCGCCGGCCAGATGTTCGCGCACGAAATGGTCGTAGGGCACGTCGGCGTTCAGCGCGCGAATCACGTAGTCGCGATACTGCCACGCGTTCGGAATGATCGGCTCGAACTCGTGCCCGCGCGTCTCGGCGTAACGCACGAGGTCCAGCCAGTGCCGCGCCCAGCGCTCGCCAAAATGCGCCGAGCCGAGCAGGCGATCCACGACGCGCGCGTAGGCGTCGGCGGACTTGTCGTTGGCGAAGGTCTCGACCTCCGCGGGCGACGGCGGCAGCCCGAGGAGATCAAAATAAACGCGCCGCAACAGCGTCTGGCGCTCGGCTGCGGGCGCGGGTTTCAGTCCTTTGTTTTCGAGTGCGGCGAGAATGAAACGATCCGCGGCGGACTTCGGCCACGCGCGGTCCTTCGTCGCGGGCGGAGTCGCCGCGCGCAGCGGCTGCCACGCCCAGTGATTTTCTTTGCGCTTCTGCAGATCGAACAAGACGGCGACGGGTTTCTTCCCCGCGGCCTCCGCCGGCCACGGCGCGCCCTGTTTGATCCACGCGGCGAAATCCGCGACGACGGCGTCCGGCAGCCGCTCCTTCGGCGGCATTTGGAGATCGGGATTCTTGAACGTCAGCGCCTCGAGCAGCAGGCTCTTCTCGGGATTGCCCGGCACGATGGCCGCGCGCGTGTCGCCGCCCTGGAGCAAGCCCTCGCGACTGTCCGCGTGCAGGCCGCCCTTGAGTTTCTCGCTCGTCGCGCTGTGGCATTTGTAGCAGCGCTCGACCAACACGGGGCGGATTTTGCGCTCGAAAAATTCCACGCCTTCCTCCGCGCCCAACGCCGCGCCACCGGGCAGGACGAGGGCGAACGCGGCGGTGACGACGCGGAGCGCACCGACAACGCGGAGCGCGCGGAAAAAGTGAAATGCTGTCATGGTGGAAAATCGTAACACGCGCGTCTGACGCGGCGCAATTTGCCGGGAATTCATCGTCTCGAAAAGTCGCCTCTCAGATTCTTTCCACCCGAACTCCGCAATGGAAATGCACGGAACGGACGCTCCCGCGCCCCGGGCGCGGCGCCGCGAAATTCGCGCGCGCCGGTTTCGGAGTTCGGATTTATTTGACCGCGGCTGCCGCGGAGGAGCGCGGATCAGACCCCGGTTTGCCGCCGCACACTTTTTGCCGCGCCGAAGCCACCCGCACGGAAATCCGGAACCGCCGGCGGAGCGCCGGGCGCCGGCTCATGGGAAAGGATGCGGGGCGCAGAGATGCTGGGACGACCACGGTGGACTTCAGGTCAGGGCCAAGGTGAGGAAATCCAGCGCGCGAACATCAAATTCAAACACTCCTTCAAGCGCCATGTCTCATTCCTCAGTCGGCGTGATTTTTGGCAGGTGATTGACGACGCTCTGCGTTTCCAGACTGACGGTGATGACCTGGCCAATAAGCCGGACGATGTATTCCTCGTTGTCGAGGCGGTTCGGGTCGCTGGTGAGGCTGCCTTGGGCGTCTTTCGCGACGCGGTATTGGTCGATCACCCATTCGAGGGCGCTGCGGTTGCCGAGGCGGTAGTCATAGACCTCGGCGGGAATGCCGCTCAAGGTTAGGAAATCATTGTAGAAGAGCGACGCCTTGTCCTTGCTCAACTTCATCGCCTCCACGCGCCAGTCGAGTTTGGCTTCCTTGTTCTCCTGCCGTTGGAGCGGAAACTCTTTGGCGGATTCGTAATTCACGTGCAGGTCGGCGAGCTTCTTACCGGCGGCGGCGAAGGCGTGGAAAAGTTTGGCGCTGGCTTTGGGGTTGTGTTCGGGCTTGGCGTCGCCCTGCATTCTCTCGACGGCGGAGAGGGGGAAGAAGGTAGGGCGCGTCACTCCGTGCGCGCCGCCGGGTGATTTGGCAGAAGCGGCGCGCAGGGGACTGACGCGCCCTACGCCAAGAAATGGAATCCGCGGGAGTTCGCGTTTCAAATTCTCGGCGTAGCGGGTGCGGTAGGCGGGATGATGCAACAGCGCATAGACGTAATGGAAAATGTCGGCCCGCGTGATGCCGTCGTCGTCGTAGAAAATCTGGAACAGCGTCAGCGCCTGGGGCGTGATGTTGTCGCACCACTCCTTGCCGTCTTTGGAATAGGTGCAGAGCGGGAAGCACTGCAATTTTTCAAATGCGAAATCCAAGGAAACCGGCTTATCGGTGACAAAGCATCCGAACTTCTGACGGTTGCCTTCACCGGGAACACAAATGCCAATTTCATTTTTTGGCCTTCCTGTGAAGAACTCCCGCTGATGGCCGGGAGCGTCAACGAAAGGTTTATCTAAGTAGAGCCAACGTGCATTGAATGGGCGATAAAGCGCTTGGCGAATTTTCCGCTTATCAAATGCGACCTCAACCTCGCGACGTAATGCTCCTTTCAACATGTGACTCCATTTGATTTTCTCGTAGCTGACGAAGTTGTCCACGTCCTGTGGCCGCCCCTTCTTTTGCCAGCGATGAAGTTCAGCGTTGTAGTCATCGGCGAATTGCTCGACACGCTTGGCCAGCCGCTTCGCGTCGAAGTCATAAACCACCGCATCGCGGTTGGTGGAGACGCCCAGCGAGTAGGTGCGGAAGACGGTCGGCACGCTCGCCCCCGCCTTCGCTTCCTTGCTTCCGATGGGTAAAAACGTGTCGAACTCCTCGTCCGTGTCATTGGTGATCCAGTTACCCTTTTTGTCCGGCGTAAGCTTCGTCCACTTTACCCTGGCGACGGAGGCGGATTTTTCGAGGAACTGGTGTTTCTGTTCCTTGCGCCAGTCGCCCGGCACAGCGTGGTAGAGAATTTTGGCCATGACAGAGCGAGTCTGAAGGAAAAAATGAGCCGGTTCAATTGTGAATATGATTCTGTTGCACACACAGTCGGGAATGTTAATTTCGGGCGGTGAGCAACGAAGCTTCCAACGAGTGCCCCTTTCATTTGGAGCCAAACAAGCCGGGTTTTGAGGCGCTGGCCAAGAGCAACGGTTTCCGTTTTTGGTGGGCGTCGGAACTGGCGGCGACGCTGGGCTACGAAAGCCTGAACGGCTTCCGCAAAGCGGTGGAACGGGCGATGATGGCGCTCACCAGCCTAGACATTCCCGTTTTTGACAACATCGTGCAGGAACAGCGGGAGGTGGACAACAAACTGGTTGTGGATTACAAACTTTCCCGTTTCGCCTGTTACCTCGCGGCGATGAACGGCGATCCGAGGAAGCCGCAGGTGGCGCAGGTTCAGGTGTATTTCGTGCAATGGGCGGAGGCGTGCCGGTTGTATCTGGAGCAGGCCGACGGGGTGGAGCGCGTGGCGATACGCGGGGAGATTTCCGAACACGAACGCACGCTTTCCGGCACGGCGAAAAGGGCGGGTGTGACGGAATACGGATTGTTTCAAAACGCGGGTTATCGCGGCCTCTACAACATGAATTTGCGGGAACTTCGCCGGCACAAGGGTGTGCCCGAAGGGCGAACACCGCTGGATTTCATGGGTAAAACAGAGCTGGCAGCCAATCTATTCCGGGTTACCCAGACCGAGGAAAAAATCCGGGGAGAAGGAATTCGCGGGCAGCCTGCTCTGGAACGCACGGCGGAAGACGTGGGCAGAAAAGTGCGCCGCACGATGATTGAGATCAGCGGCAAGCGCCCGGAAAGCTTGCCGCCCGCCGAAGACATCAAGCAGGTTCACAAGAAGCTCAAATCTTCGCACCGCGAAATCAAGAAGCTGGACAAGCCCAAGTCATAGCTTTCAGGCGGTCGGCGGTTTCTTTGGTTTCCGCACGAACAGATTGATGCTCACGCCGACCTGGATGCCGAATACGTTGTGTGTTGTGCCCGAAAGCTTCGGGTTCTTCCGCACGTTGCCGCCGAGATCGAGGACGTAAATCAGATCGAAGTCTTTTTCGAGTTCTTTCCGCATCCCGTCGAAGGTTTTCTCGGTGACGAAACTGTTGTTGTTCACGAAGCAGACAATGCCACTGTCGCCGATGCGGTCGCTGGCGTAGCGGATGGCTTTCACGTACGGGTCGGAAAGCTTGCGGAGCAGCGTGGCGTTTGACGCTTCGCCGTAGGTCACGCTCACACGCCGGTCGAGTTCAGGGTACTTGCGGTTCTTGTTGTTGTCGTTCTCGTCTATTTGGCCGGCGTTGTAAGGCGGGTTGGCGATCACGACGCGGATCGGCGCTTTCTTCTGCCGGTCAACACGGGCGGAATTTTTCTCGTTGAAGAAACTCAATTCGGCCTGCTCCTTTTCCGCCGTCTGAAACGTATCCACGAGGCAGATGCCTTCAAACGGCTCGTATCTGCCGGTGG
Source organism: Verrucomicrobiota bacterium (assembly GCA_043757645.1). Classification (GTDB taxonomy): domain Bacteria; phylum Verrucomicrobiota; class Verrucomicrobiia; order Limisphaerales; family BJHT01; genus BJHT01. The sequence continues at coordinate 2,305 of JAYVOY010000101.1, read as the reverse complement.
CTTCGTAGTAGGCGTGCTCGATGTTCATCGAGGCCACGTAGTAAGGCAGCAACATGATTTCGTTGCAGTGGAGTTCGTGCGCGTATTTGTGCGGCAGCGCGGCCTTCGGGATGTGCCGCATGATGTTGACGATGAAATTGCCCGTGCCGGTGAAGGGGTCGAGGATGTGAACGTCGTGGTCGGCGAGGGTCTTGCCGAATTCCTCCTTCAGCACCTGCTCGACGCTGGCGACCATGAAGTTCACGAGCGGTTGCGGTGTATAAACGATGCCGTGCGTGTCGGCAACCTTCACGCAGAAGCCCTGGAAGAAGCGTTCATAGACGGTGTTGAGGAACGTCTGCTTCTCGTGGAAATCGGTGATGGTGGCGGCGGCGTTTTCAATCGCGCCGTAGAAATGTTCGAGGCTCTTGCTGAAATCGTCGCGGCTGAACACGCGGGAATTGAGGGCGGTGATGACCTTCTCGATCTCCTGCGCGATGGCGTTGCGCGAGATGAAATCCGCCACGTCGAAGATTTTCCGGAAGATGCGCTCGGTGAGGATGTGCTGGATGATCATCTCCTCGACGGCTTCGAGGGAGATGTTGGGATTGAGCGAGCCACGGCAGAGGGAGCAAAAATCTTCAAAGGCGCTGATGAACTTCTTGTTGGTCTGGCGCTCGGTTTCGATGAGTTTTTTCAGGCTTGCGCCAATCTGCGGGACTTTGTCGCGGAATTCCTCGACGGCCTTTTCCCATTCCGCGATGGCGGGCGGGGCGAATTCCAGAAAGAGGGAAAGGATGTGAACGAGGTCTTCGGGCTTGGTGAGGTTGGCTTCGTAAAACCGCTCGCCGTTCTGGTAAAGCACGGCGCGGTCGGGTTGCCAGAAAAGGATGTTCTGCTTCGGGTAGCCGATGGAGAACTTGTGTTTGATTTCCTTGTCGAGATCGTCGGCGGAGTCCTTGGCTTCCCAGAGGCCGTGATTGAGGCCGTAGTTGTCGAGCAACGCGCCATCGGCTGACGCATCGGCCTGGCCTTTGCGTTTGATGCGGAATTCGGGAACGAGTTTCCAATCGCACTGGCGGGCGCAGTGTTCGAGCAATTCCTGAAACGCGGAGCGCACGGCGGTTTCGTGAGTAACGCCGAGCTTGGCAAATTGTGCGAGACTCGCGTAGTAGGCGGTTACAGCCTTGTGGGAGGATTTCAGGGTGAGCGTCGGCACGGGAAGTTTTTACAACCCAGCATCGGGTTTGCTCAAGGGACAAGTGCGGGTTTGGTCGTGCGGAAAAGCAAGCCGGGGCGACCGCGCGGTCGCTCCGTGGGGTGATTATGTTGTTTCGCAGGCCGACGGCAGAAAGCGGGCCGCACGCCTTTAGAGCGGGTTTTAAAACTCGGTTTGGGGTGGCACAGGCCACTGGCCCGTGCCACCCACTTTCCAAACAGGCTCTCAGCGTCCGATGGCGCGGAAGAAGCGGCGCGGGGCCAGCGCGGAGGGATCAATTGGGACAATAAAAATTCCCGAGGCCCCGGCGTTGTTGGTCACGAGTGGCAGCCATCCGGTATTAACCGTGACCGAAGTTTCGAGCACATAGACGCGGTTAACGCTGCCGGTGGCGGTGATCGAGATGGTCGTGGGGTCCGCTTTCGTGATGCTGAGGAAGCGTGCGGGAGCCGGCGGGGGCGGCGGCGTTCCACCCGTGGTGTGCAGGCCCATGCGGGTGATTCGAGAGGTTGCGGCCACGCCCTTCGCCGTCGTTCCCGGCATGAATTTGCCGTAGTCGTTGCTCTTGTTGAAAGTCAGGATGGCGGTGAGGTTCTGGCCTCCGGGCAGTAGGCCGCGCGGCAACACCACGCTGGTCGCGGTGGCGGGCAGGCCGGGGCCGGAGCAAGGGTCGGGCAGGCTGAGTAGGGAATTGCCGTTTTCATCCAGGATTTCGATGTGTAGGGAATCATTCGTGGTGGCACCCGTAAAAGCATCCCAAGTGAGTGTGAAATCAACATTAGTGTCGATGCTCTGGGCCGCGGTGTAGTTGGCGAAGTGGGGCACGTTGGGATAGGGCGAAACCGGCAGCACCAAATCCGCGCTGGCGATGACGGTGTTGGTCGGTTGGCGCAACTGAAAGGAATAGGTTCCAGACGGGTAGTCACCATCGAGCGCGGCTTGGTTGGGATACGGCTTGCTTAAGAACTGCAAGTTCCCGACTACCGATAGGAATTGCAGCACGGGTGGTGGTCCCCCAAACGACAACGCCGCGCGGTTGACCGGGTTGGTAATGCTGCTGAACGCTTGAAACATGGCTCCCAAAGTAGCGTCCTCAACCGGCGCGCC
>JAYVOY010000100.1:0-2619 GCA_043757645.1 Verrucomicrobiota bacterium | reverse complement strand
GCGCGACGGCATCGTAGGCGTAGAGGAGATCGTCGCGCTCGCTGCGTTCATCGACGACGTGCGAGAGGAACGGGACGCGCAACACCGCGGCGGCGGCGCGCGCCAACTGGCTCTTGCCAATGCCCGGCTCGCCGCGCAGCAACAGCGGGCGGCGCGCGGCGATGGCGGTGCGCAAAGCCCAAATGCTGCGGGCCTCGAACTGGTGCCGCGCCGCCGGCCAGGAGTCGTGCGCGGGGAGTTCGAGAATGGTGCTGGGGAGGGAGGGGTCGGCGAGGGTGGGCATGGGGAAAGATTCGTTCGTGAAACCAGTTTAAGTGTAATGCCTTTCGGGAATGCGCTGGCTTTGTCCCGGAGGGACTGGGGGAAAATAGCCCAGCGTTTCAACGCTGGGCGGGGCGGGCCACCGCACGGGAGTCCCGGAGGGACGAAAGCACCCAGCCACCACTGGCCGCCGTTTTTTTTCTGCCGTCCCTGCGGGACTCGCTCCCCCCGTCACCGCCCGCCCAGCGTTGAAACGCTGGGCTATTAGCGGTCGTCCCTGCGGGACTTCAGCCCCGCCGCGCCATCTGGAATTCCCGAAAGGCATTAAGTTTAAGTGGCCGCCTTGAGGCGCTTGATTTCCGCAAACAACTCATGAAGACGCGGAACGAGCAGGTGGGCTTTTTGAACCATCTCTGACTCGCTGCCGCCGGCGGGTAAAATCAAAAACAGGTCAACCAAGGCGAGATCCTTTTTGATCAATTCGACGTGTTCACTAAATCCGGGATCGGTCGAGTAATACGGCTTTCCAAATTTATTGCGCGCGTCGGCCATTGACTCTCGAACCTCTGAAAACAGCTTTTCCACATCTTGCGGAAGCGGGTCTCGCTGTTTGATATGCTTGATAAGACAACGCTTCACCTCGGTGCCCCGGTCCTTCGCAAGCACGCCCTTCATAACGAGCGGATGGGCTGGGATGTCACGAAAGTCGCGCTCCTCTTTGCTGCGAAAAACGTCGTCAAAGCGACACGCCGAGTCGCCAAGCGCGTGGATGATCAGTTCGAGAAAATGCACGGTGACTTCGCCCTCGGTTTTGTGGAAATCGTCCCCAAAGTACTGCAGCACTTTTGCCGCCGCCAACGCTCGTTGCGCTGCGACCCAATCCGGGTCCACACCCAGCACCAGAAGACCGCCGATGATGATTTCGACCGTTTTGACAAATTCCGCACCGGCCCGCGGCAGTACGCGAAGCGCGGCAACCAGGGGATCAACCACGCTCACAAGATCCATCCGTTGCATTCCGACGGCACTGTTCAGTTGGACGTGGGGTGAAGTGCCGCCAAAGAAATCGGCGCCGTGTTCCCGGAAAAAACTCGCCACCTCCGGATTTCTGCGGAGCAGGTCATTCACCGTGTTGACTGTTTTGGGATACTCGTTCTGCGGGTCGCGCCGCGCAGCCGGCGGGGGTTCTGCGACTGCCGGCACGGTGCTGCCGGGTCGTTGCGGGGTGCTGGCGGTTGCCGCCGCCGCGCGGGCGGGAAACTGCGCGGCAATCCACTTCTCAAAATCTTCCGCCGATTCCGGGGAAAAAGTGTCGGCGAAGAAGCAGAGAATTTCGTTCACGTGCTCGGCGAATTGCTTGATGCGGCGGAAGCCTTCCAACTCGGCGGATGCGAGACCCTTGTTCGCGAACTTTTTTATCAGCGGTTCCACTCGCTTTTTCTCGGCCAGCCAATGTTCGAGATAGGCAATTCTGCCTTCCGGTTTGCGAATGGCTCCCGCCCCCGGCATCACCCAGACTTTGACGCGGCTACGAAACTCCTCGGGATTGTCCTTGCTGCGCTGCCACGCGACGAGGAGTTCATACATGCAATTGGGCGAGCGCAGGTAGCCATCACTCAAGAACACGCAGAGAAAATTCGACGCGCCGAGGTCGCGCATGAATTCCAGGAGAGACTGGCCGTGTTTCACTTCGTCCTTGTCGCGGATCACTGCGAGGCCAGCGGCGCGGAGCGATTGACAGTGTTTATCCACGGCACCGGCGCTGATCCCCGACTCCTCCTCGCTCCACGAATAGGAGACGGCGACTTGGGGGTTTCGCTGGAGTTGTCATGGGATGGAGCGGTTGCCGATCAACCGGCGACAGTTCGCGAGCGGGCGACGGGTGGAAAATTCGGATTCATGTGCGGCGGAGGAACGGCGCGATTGGTAGCGGTGAAGCGGCGGGGCGGAGCGCGCAGCGCAGCGGGGCGGAGCGCGCAGCGCAGCGGCGCGGGGAGCGCACGCCGCTGGCGTGCCGTTTTCGGCGGCTCGCCGAAAACCTCGTTCCACTCACTTTTTGGCGCGGAGAAAAAAAGTGGGAACTGGGACACGACGGTTGGGGCGGGCCGCCCAAACCCGCACGCGGGCCGCGTGCGCTCCCCATTCTCATTTCGGAATGCGGGCTGAACGGGGAACCAAACGAGGGCTGAGAATTGCCCCCCGCGGACCTCCCGCGCCATGAGCCGCCGAGACGGCGGCGCTCCTCCTGCATGGTTGCGCCTTAGCCCGCATATTTCATACGTTTGCTGACGTGACCCGCACAAAGCTCAATGTTTGCAGGGCGTCGAAGCACTTTTTGCGCTCACCAATATTTCGACA
>JAYVOY010000099.1:0-2624 GCA_043757645.1 Verrucomicrobiota bacterium | reverse complement strand
ATTTTCATTTCACGGTGTTCGGCGCGAAAACTTCGACGGAGGGGATTTCGTTCCGCACGTTCGCGCCGACGCCGCCGGGGCTGCGGAATTGAGTGGGTTATTCGCTTTTTCGCCGCCGCGGTTGCGCGGGAGCGGTTTAGCGAGCGGTTTCGTGAGATTGCCCCTTGTGACACGCCGTCGCGTTCATTACGCTCCCGGCGAATGGGACGAATCAGCAACGCGAAAGAACGGCTGCTCGGCGCGGCCAACGACCTCATCTGGGAGCAGAGTTATGGGGCGGTGACGGTTGATGCGATTTGTCGGCGGGCGAAGGTGCAGAAGGGGAGTTTCTACCATTTTTTCAAAGGCAAATCCGAGCTGGCCGTGGCGAGTCTCGAGGCGGATTGGCAGGCGCGCCGGCCGCAGCTCGAGGAAATTTTCGCGCGCGATTTGCCGCCGTTGGAGCGGCTGCTCGGATTTTTCCAGTATGTGTACGAAATCCAGGTGCGGCTCAAGAAGGAGCGCGGTTACGTGCTCGGCTGCCCGCTGTTCAACCTCGGCTCCGAGGTTTGCACCCGGGACCAAAAAATCCGTAAGAAGGTGCTCGAATTGATCAAGGGCTACCTCCGCTTTTTCGAGTCCGCCATTCGTGACGCCCAGGAGGAAGGCATCGTCGCCGGCGACAGTGCGGCGCTGAAGGCGCGCTGGCTGTTCAGTTACTTCGAAGGCGCTCTCGCCCAGGCGCGGATTGAGAACGATCCCTCGAGCCTGCGCAGCGTCGGCACGGTGGCGTTGCAACTCCTTGGTGCCAAGCTGGCTTTGGCGGCTTGACGCAGCCGCCATTTTGCTCTTCTCCGCCCCGGTTTCCCCCACCTCACCGCCAATTCTACGGGTTTTTCCCGAGGGCGATTCTTGAATACATTCTTGTCTAAATGGTCAACTACTCAGACGGTGATTAGCAGGCTGAAATCGGATTATAGAAATGTTTATGAAGCATCTCATTGAAACCGAAGTGGGCAAGCGGGTGGGGGTGCGGGTGTCGGCTCGCAATAAGGTCACTCCACGGGTGCGCGCGGTCGCGAAGTCCTCGAATCGTGGCTGCGGTCGGAAGCCGCCGGTCAAGCGCCCGCGCGCGCGGAAAAAGGCCGTCGTCGTTGCCGCGCCAGTCGTGATTCTCGCGCCAATTCCGCCGGTGGTACGGCTGGGAGTGCTCCCGTCCGAGCCGGTGATTTCGCGGGGCAACTACGATGGCAACACGGCTTTCAACCTCTACCTGCGGGAAGTCGCCGAGACCCCGCTGTTGACGGTGAAAGACGAGATTGATCTCGCGGCGCGCATCAAACGCGGCGACAAGGCCGCGCGCGAACGCATGATCAAGGCGAACCTCCGCCTCGTGGTGAAGATCGCGCGCGATTATGAGAATTACGGCGTGCCCCTGCTCGATTTGGTGAGCGAGGGCAACATCGGCCTGATGAAGGCCGTCGAGCGTTTCGATCCCGCCAAGGGCGCGAAGCTCTCGACCTACGCCGCGTGGTGGATCAAACAGGCGATCAAGCGCGCGCTGGCCAATCAGTCCAAGACCATCCGGCTGCCCGTGCATGTCGTGGACAAGTTGTTTCATCTGCGCCGCATGACGGTGAAGTTGCAGGAATTGCTCGGTCGCGAACCGACGGACGCTGAACTGGCCGAGGAGTTGGCCACTACCCCCGACCGCATCGCCGACCTGCGCCGCTCGTCCATCACGCCCGCGGCGCTCGATGCCAACCTCGGCAGCGACGAGGATTCCAACAAACTCGCCGATGTGGTGGCGGATGAGAATGCCGAGGATCCGTATCGCGAATACGAGGAGAAAACCAATTGCGCGATGGTGCGCCGGATGGTTTCCACGCTCAACCCGCGCGAGGCGACGATCCTGCGCTATCGCTTCGGTCTTGACGGCGATGACGAAAAAACGCTCGAGGAAGTCGGCGTGAAATTCGGCGTCACCCGCGAGCGCATCCGCCAGATTCAGGAAATCGCGCTGAAGAAACTCCGGCACAAAATCAACCGTCTCGACAAGATGATGGTGACGGCGTGAGCGCCCCTGCCCGCTCGCCGGGAACACGAAGCCTGAACCGATTTTCGGTTCGGGCTTTTTTTTGCGCCCGCGAACGCAACGCGCCGACACGGAGCGCCGACCAATGCTCGGTGCTCCGGTTGGCGAACGCACACTCTCCGCTCAGGTTCTTCCTGATTTCATCACGCCGCGCCGCGAAGCACACTGCGCGCGCGTGATGAATGTTTTGGAATTTCACCCACCAGCGTTGGCCGCGCTGCGACGATGGATGGTTGTGTTGCCCGGCTGGCTCGCGGGACTCGGGCTCGCGGCCGCACAGGTGCCCGCGGTCAGTTCGTTCACGCCCGCCAGCGGCCCGCCGGGAACGCTCGTTACCATCACGGGTAGCGGCTTCTCCACCGCGACCCAGTTTTTTTTCAACGACGCGCTCGCCGATTTCACGTCCGTGAGCGCGAGCCAGATCATCGCGATCGTGCCCACTGCGGCGACCTCGGGAAAACTCAGCGCGAGCAATTCGTCAGGCTCCGGCGCCAGCGCGGCGAGCTTCACTGTCCCCCCGCGCATTTATGATTTTTCACCACCGCTGGGT
>JAYVOY010000098.1:0-9726 GCA_043757645.1 Verrucomicrobiota bacterium | reverse complement strand
CAGAGGCATGGCGGCAGCGGGCGCGGCGTCTGCGGGGGCAGACTTGGCATCTTCGGCGGCATTCCTGCCGTCTGCGGCGCTCAGGGAGGCATCTTCGGCGGTAAGCTTCACGTCTTCGCCGGTCAGGAAGGCGTCTTCGGCGCGATGCTTGGCGGTTTCGGCGGCAAACTGGGTGTCTTCGCCGGTAATCTTCACGTCTTCGGCAGTCGGGGAGGCGTCTTCGCCGGTCAGCTTGGCATCTTCGGCTGCCGAAGACGGCTTCCCTGCTGCCGAACGCGGCTCGCCTACCGCCGAAAAGGACTCCCCGACGACCGTGGACGCCTCCCACGCGGACGAACACCCCTTCTCACCTGCTGAAATCTCCTTTTTACCCATCGCTGACCATTCCCAGCCAACTGGAGTCGCCTAAACAATCACAGAACCCTCCACCCCAAACTCACCATGCTCGACGAATTCGACTTCCATCTCCTCCAACTCCGCTACCTCCGCGAGGCCATGAACGACTTCGCGAACTACCGGCCCGACGACTGGACCGTCGCCCAGCTCGACACCTTCATCGCCGGGGCCAAGACCGTCCGCACCGCCTTCCTCAACGCCAAGACCGGGCTTGATCTGGCGATGGGTGGACGTAATTCCGCCCAGGGGAATCTTCACGACGCCTGCGTGGCTGTCTTTGGCATCCTCAAGACCCGCTACCGCAAGGACGCCGTGAGCACCGAAGTCATCGCCAAGCTCCCCGTGGATGACAAGACTCCGAAGGAAACCCTCAAACGCGGCGAGTCCATCAGCGTCCTCTGGGGCAAGCTCCCCAATCCGCCCGGCAGCGTCACCGAGTTCAAGGCGTGGGACACCATGGACAAGGATGCCTTCGACGCCCTCGTCACCGCGCTCGACGACACCCTCGACAGCTTCACCGATGACACGGACGACCACGACGAGGCCCAGGCCAACGTCCACACCAAGGACGCCGAGATGCTCGACTTCATCGGGGCCGCCCTCAGCCAGGGCCGCCATCAATTCGCGGATGGCACCGCGCAACGCGAAATCATCGACCACATCCCGGTCGTGCCCGCCACGCAAGCCCCGGCCAAGGCCGTCATCACCAGCGCCACCGGCCCCGCCGCCGGGACGTTGCAGGCGACGGGCGACGCCGACCATGCGACCAGCTTCGATTGGTTCCGCAAAGGCCCCGGCGACGCCGCCTTCGTGAAAGTGGCCGACGACGTGATCCAACGCACCTACCACACCACCGGCCTCGCCGCCGGGAGTTATGAAATCAAGCTCGTGGGCCGCAACTCCCGCGGCCCCGGCCCCGCCAGCGACGTGAGCACCGTGAATGTGACATGAACCCGCGCGCCAAAATGGAAATGGGGAGCGCCCGCAGCCCGCGTGCTGGATTGGGCGGCCCGCCCAATCCCCCGTGTCCCAAGTCTAACTTCCGGTTCCGCGTGGAAAAGTTGGTGGCACGAGGTTTTCGGCGAGCCGCCGAAAACAGCACGCCAGCGGCGTGCGCTCCCCACGCCACCCCGAGCCGCCCGGAAGACGGCGCTCCTGCCGCACGTAGCGCCGCCGTCCCGGCGGCTCCGGGTACGGAGTTCCGCCTTCAGGCGGCGGGACGCCCGCACGCACCGGGACGCGGGAAATCTCCCACGCACCCGCTCCGGCCGGACGCCCCGCCGACAGGGAGCGCGGGCGTCCCGCCCGCAGCGGCCACGTGCCCCGGAGACGCCATGAACATTTCACGATCACCGCAATGGGGTGGCTGCGGCGGCCCGGAGAGCCGCGCTCCGGGTACGGAGTCCCGCCTTCAGGCGGCGGGACGCCCGCCCGCACCGGGACGCGGGAAATCTCCCACGCACCCGCTCCGGGCAGACGCCCCGCCGACATGGAGCGCGGGCGTCCCGCCCGCAGCGGCCACGTACCCCGGAGACGCCATGAACATTTCACGAGCACCGCAATGGGGTGGCTGCGGCGGCCCGGAGGGCCGCGCTCCGGGCACGGAGTCCCGCCTTCAGGCGGTGGGACGCCAGCACGCACCGAGACGCGGGAAATCTCCCACGCACCCTCTCCGGGCGGACGCCCCGCCGGCTAAAGCCGGGACTCCGCACCAAATGCCAGCGCTGGGGCGTGGTCTATGTCTTCGATGCCAAAGAACCCCAACCGCCGGCGGGCGGCACCACCCCACCGCCGGAGAACCCGCCCGCGCCGAATCCGTGAACCCCGTGAACCCCGTTGACGCGCTTTCCAAACCACGGCACCTTCCGCTCATGAGCAAAGGAAACGCTGAATAAAGGCCAGTTTGCAGTTTTCGCCACTTGATTATCAGGCGTTTTGCCACGAACCCAAATGCCGGATGGATTAAATCAGCGCTTCCCTAGTAGCCCGCCGGAGCAGGCCAGTGGCCTGTGCCACCCCGGGTTTCCAAACCGGCTCTTACTTCGACAACGCCACGCCAATCCCGATCACTCCCAGGATAAACAGCACCAGGAAGAATATCTTCACCCAACTCTTCGGATACTCCCCGGCAATCGCGCCGGTGTAGCCATTGATCACCACTTGAAATCCCCGCGCGCCGTAGGTGTAAGAGAGTATCCACACCGGGACTAGGATGTGTTTAAAAGTCTGCCCGGAGTAGTCCGCCTCCACCCTAAGATTTCGATGTGTGTCGCCGGGCACTTGATTCGCGCACATCGTGCCGAGCTTGCCATCCATGATTTCACGTGCCCTTTGCGCGGCGGCGATGAGATCGATTTGGTAGCGTTCCACCACCCAGCCGGAGAGATAGCCCGAATCATAGGGAACTAATTCCTTGGTGGGAAAGGGTTCGATCGCCACCAACTTATCCGCGCTCACGCCCTTGGAGGCCGCCACCAATTCGTCGTCGAAGAAATGGTCAAGCGCGCCCGAGCTAAACTGCCAGCGTATCTTCTGCACCTGCCGCGAACGCGTCTCGCCGTTGTTATCCCGATAGGTTTCCGTCTCGTAGTAGTAATAGCCCGACTCCGCAGTCCAATCCGCGTGGACCTGCGCGTCGAAGGTCCAGTAGGGCAGATACAATCCATGCACCTGATCGGTCCTGGCGCGGTCGTTGAGCTTGTTCGGCGCGAACCACCGCTTCGCATACCATTGCCGAATCGCGTCGCGCACCTGCGCCTCGCTCAACTTGAACGGCAGCACACTCTCCGGTCGAAAGGCCTCCTTGATCTCCTGATACGGCACCAGCGCGGAAGAACCACAGAAGTCGCACCGCTGCCCCACGCGCTTCGGATCGAACACGGAAATGGCCTGGCAACTCTGGCATTTGACCGTCGTCTTCTCCGCCTGCCAGCCGCGTTGCGAGTCGGGAATCTTCCGCAACGCCGCGACCAAGTCGTGCTCGACGACCGCGCCGCCGACTTCGCCGCCATCGAGCTTCGCCGGCGACACCGACCCGCAAAACGCGCACACCAACGCCTGCTTGGCGGGGTTCCACACCGCCTCGCCGCCGCATGCCGGACACGAGTATTTCTGTCGGGCCGTGGCTTCGGCCATAAACTAACTCTTGAGGAATTCGTCCAGCGCCGCGCGCGACACGCGATACGCCGCGCCAATCTTCTTCGCCTTCAACGCGCCCTCGCTGATGCTCGCCAGCACGTCCGCCTCGGTCACGCCGAGTGCTTTCGCCACATCCGCCGGCGTCAACATCTCCGGCAAGCCACCCGCCACCGCGCCCGCCAGTGGCGGTGGTGCCGCCTGGGAGCCGAGCACGGGGGGCGCGCCACCGGCGGGCGCCGTCGCCTGCGAGCCGAGGACGCCGCCTTGTTGCGCCATCATCTGTTGCGCCATCGCCATGCCCACGGCCATTTCCGCGGCCATCCCGCCCGAGCCGCCGCCCTTTTCCAAACCCTGCGCCATTTGGAATTTCACGTAATCATTCAAGTTCCCCACCGCCGCCATGCTCGAACGTTTGTCGATTGCCGCCTCGACCTCCGGCGGCACCGAGACATTTTCGAGCACGAAGCTCCCCATCTCGATTCCGTATTTGCCCTTGAGGATCGGATTGAGGATCGGCAGCAGCGCCTCGCCCAAATCCATGTAGCGCGTCGCCACGTCGAGCACCGGAATATGCGCCGTCGCCAGCGCGTCGCTGAACACGCTCACCAACCGCGAGCGCATCGTGTCCGCGAATTCATCCAAGCGGAAATGGTCGTCCGTCCCCGCGACCTCCTTCAGGAACAATTTCGGATCGACAACCCGGAAATCATACGTGCCGAACGCCCGCACCCGCACGATGCCGAAATCCTGATCGCGCATCATGATCGGGTTGGACGTGCCCCACTTGTTCCCCGTGAACAACCGCGTGGTGACGTAATAAATGTCCGCCTTGAAGGGGGATTCGAAGCCGTATTTCCAGCCCTTCAGCGTGCTGAGAATCGGGATGTTGTCCGTCGTCAGCGTGTGTTTGCCGGGGCCGAACGTGTCACCGAACTGCCCGACGTACACGAACTGCGCCACCTGCGATTCGCGCACGATCAACTGCGCGCCGCGTTTGATTTCCTTGTCCTCGTCGGGAAAGCGAAAGGACAACGTGTCGCGCGAATCGTCGTTCCACTGGATGATCTCCAGCAGTTGACCCTTGATAAAATCCATCAGTCCCATAAGTGATTTTTGGTTGAAGTTTCGCCGGACTATTCCAACCGCCCCGACTGATGTCCAATGCAAAGGGCGACGGCGAACCGGATGCGCCCGCCCAACACCCGACAGAATATCTCCCTCGCCTCACGCGGCCATTTCACCCCGCGGTCACACCCACTCCGAAAAATGAGGGCTGGGAAAACCAAACGGGCGGCCGTTGCCGGCCGCCCGTCGCGGAGAATTTGATTTCAGTGAGCGGACATTATTTCGCGGCGAGCGCTTCCTCGATCGCCTTCACCACTTCCGGCGCGTCCGGCGCGGTCTTGGGATCGAAGCGCTTGAGGATCGTGCCGTCCTTGCCAATGAGGAATTTGCCGAAGTTCCACTTGATGTCGCCGGGGAACGGCGAGCCCGTGCCCGCGAGCGTCTGGTAAAGCGGGTGGCGCTTCGGGCCGTTGACGTCGAGCTTGTCGAAGAGCGGGAAGGAGACGTTGTACTTGGTCGAGCAGAACTTCTTGATCTCCTCATTCGTGCCGGGTTCCTGACCGCCGAATTGGTTGCAGGGGAAGCCGACGACGGAGAAACCCTTGTCCTTGTACTTTTGCTGGGTGGCTTCGAGACCCTTGTATTGGGGGGTCAAACCGCATTTCGAGGCGACGTTGACGACGAGCAGGACCTTGCCTTGGAATTCCTTCAGCGAGGTTTCCTTGCCGTTGATGTCCTTGAGCGGCGCCTCGTAAACGGAGGCGGCCTGCGCGAGGACTTGAACGAGTGAGAGGGTACAGAGCATAGCGAGTAATTTCATAGTGCGGCGGACTATGCCGCGCGAAGGGAGTTTGTCAAATGAGGCCAGTGCCGGGGCACCGTGGGTGAGCGCTTCAAATCTCTCCGCGCCGACAACGCACCTACCCCAACAACTCCCGCACCACCTCCCCATGCACATCCGTCAGCCGGTGATTCCGCCCCTGAAACTTAAACGTCAATCGCGTGTGATCGATGCCCAGGCAATGCAGCAGCGTCGCGTGCAAGTCATGCACGTGAACCGGATCCCGCGTGATGTTGTAACTGAAATCATCCGTCTCGCCGTGGGTGTGACCGCGGCGAATCCCGCCGCCCGCGAGCCAGATCGAGAAACAGCGCGGATGATGATCGCGCCCGTATTCGTCCGCCGTGAGCCGCCCCTGACAATAAACCGTGCGGCCAAACTCGCCGCCCCACACGACCAGCGTGTCGTCGAGCAACCCGCGCTGCTTCAGATCGGTGAGCAGCGCGGCGCTGGGTTGATCCGTGTCGCGGCACTGGCCGGCGATTTGCGACGGGAGTTTCGTGTGCTGGTCCCAGCCGCGATGGAAGAGTTGGATGAACCGCACGCCCCGCTCCGCGAGCCGCCGCGCGAGCAGGCAGTTCGCGGCGAACGTCCCCGGCTTCCGCGCGTCGGGACCGTAAAGATCGAGCGTGTGCGCGGATTCTTTTGTGAGGTCGGTCAATTCGGGAACCGCCGTCTGCATCCGATACGCCAGCTCGTATTGCGCGATGCGCGTGGTGATTTCGGGATCGCCGATTTGCTCGTGCTGCATCTGGTTGAGCGCCGCCAAATCATCCAGCATCCGCCGGCGCGACGCGGCATCAAGGCCCGCGGGATTCGAGAGAAACAACACCGGATCACCCTGCGAACGGAACTTCACGCCCTGATGTTTCGTCGGCAAAAACCCGCTGCCCCACAGCCGGTCGTACAGCGGTTGATCCGTCGGATTCCCCGAGCCGTTCGAGATGAGCGCGACGAACGCCGGCAGGTCACTGTTCTCGCTGCCCAACCCGTAACTGAGCCACGAGCCGATGCTCGGCCGCCCCGCGAGCTGCGCGCCCGTCTGGAAAAAAGTGATCGCCGGATCGTGGTTGATCGCCTCCGTGAACATCGAGCGCACGAGGCACAAATCATCCGCGACGCGCGCCGTGTGCGGGAGCAATTCACTCAACCACGCGCCGCTGCGTCCGTGCTGCGCGAAACGAAACTTCGTCGGCGCGATGGGGAATTTATCCTGCGTCGCCGTCATCCCCGTGAGCCGCTGCCCGCGCCGGATGGAATCGGGCAGCTCGCTCGCGCGCAGCCCGTCGAGCTTCGGCTTGTGGTCGAACAAATCCAACTGCGACGGCGCGCCGGATTGAAAGAGGTAAATGACGCGCTTGGCCTTCGCCGCGAAGTGCGGCAGGCCGGGAAGCCCGCCAGTCGCCGTCGCAGCCTGTGAATGGGCCGTGAACAACCGCTCATTCAACAGCGACGCCAATCCAAGCGCGCCGACCCCGGCGCGGCTGAAAAAGTGCCGCCGGTTGAGCCGCAGTTGAGGTTCAAGAATCGGGTTCATCGTCACGGTCGCGTAATGGCTTCGCGGGGAGTGAAACAATCTTTGGCAGCGGGCGCGAACAAAAAGATTGACATTCACGCGCCGAATCTCGTAGTGAACTTCGCAGCGTATGTTTCCTGAGAGAAATAGTTCACCGTGTAGTCCCGCACTCCCGCACTCCCGCACTCCCGCACTCGGCGTTCCGCTTTTCCGGTAGGGCCGCGTTGCGCGCGGCCTCGTTCCCCAATCTGCCATATCGCCTCCGGCACGCCCGACCCCGTCGCGCGTGCCCGCCACGCTCACGCCGCCCTGTGGCTGCAATGCCACGCGCCGGCGACTACCGCGCCTGCTGGTGGGACAACAGCACCCCGTCCATGCAGTTCGGCCCGGTGCTGCGGGTCATTGTGAGTGGGTGAACACATGGAATACTTCCACCGCAAGGACCCCAACGACGCCAGCCGCCGCCAGAAATGCGCACGCTGGGGCGTGACCTACTCCTTCGATCTCAGAACAACCGGCCTCACGCCCAATCCAACGCCCAATCCCGCATCGGCTCCCGCTCCGCCCACCGGCGGCGGGACGCCGCCTGCGCCGAATCCGTAAACGAAAACTTGCCGCTAATTTCGCCTTCTGCTACCCAAGCAATCATGCGACTCACCGCTATCATCTACCCCGACACGGACACCGACTGGCTCGTGGCCGAATGCCCCGAAACCGGCACCGCCAGCCAGGGCAAGACCGAAGCCGAGGCGCTCGCCAACCTTCAGGAAGCCACCGAACTCTACTTGGAAGCCTTCCCGCAGACCTTGAAGCGCACAGCCGCCATCCGCCACTTCGAGCTGGCCCATGCCTAAACCGCCCATTGTGTCGGGCACCGAAGCCGTGAAAGCCCTCCAACGCCTTGGGTTTCAAGTGGACCGCCAGCGCGGCAGCCATGTGGTGCTGAAGCGCATGACTGCGGAGGGTGCGCGTGGCTGCGTCATTCCCATGCACCGTGAAGTAGCCCTGGGCACCCTGCGCGCCGCCCTCAAGCAAGCGGGCGTGAGCATTGAAGAGTTTGCCAACGAACTTTGAACCATGCCGCCATGAACTTCCGCCACCGCAAGGACACCAACGACTCCAGCCGCCGCCAGAAGTGCGAATGCTGGGGCCTGGCCTGCGCCTTCGATCCCTCGGCCCAACCGGCTCCGACTCCGAATCCAACTCCTAATCCCGCGCCCACCCCCGCGCCGAACCCTTGAGCCGAACCGAATTCAGGCAGTGGAAGGGGCGCATCGCACTTTCTGGCAATGCCGCTCTGGAATCGGGGCGGGTCCCGCAAGGGGCGATTGCCAATAGCCCAGCACTTTAGTGCTGGGTGGAAGCCCGCTGGAACCGTCAGTCCCGGAGGGACGACAGAATGCATGGCATCAGAGTCTCTTGCGTCCCTCCGGGACTCCGTTCTGTGGGCGCGCTCCACCCAGCACTAAACCGGAACGATGCAGTTGAGCCACGGATGAAACACAGATAGAACACCGCTGGCCGACACTTTGGTCATGAGATGCGGTTCCAACGCGGGCACACTATCCGGTGAGTTGTCCGGCCGGCGAAAAGTCGAACGAGCCAACTCCCTGTCTGTGTTTCATCCGTGTTCCATCCGTGGCTAAAGAATTGTTCCGGCTAAAGTGCTGGGCTATTCTCTGGTGTCCGCCGGGCGGACGCCTCACGCCCGACGTTTGCAAGAAACTGAGCCGCGCCCAAAAATAATCCACTCCACGAATCAAATAAAACTTGACGTGCGGAACGGGTTCCCGGTATTCCACCCCGCGAGCTTATGTCCTTGGTAAGAAATTCATCACCGTACCGCGTGAATCTTCCGCACTCCGCACTCCGCACTCCGCGCGTAGCAGGAAGTCGGGAGTCAGAATTCAGCCGTCAGAAATGGGAAGTGGTAGGGACGAGCTGCGCGCGTCCTCGTATCCGCCCCACGCTTCCATTTTGCAGCCTCACGCAGCCGCTGATGGACCTCGCAAAATCATTCCTTGGCGTGGATCAGCCTTCCTCCGCGCCCGAGATTCCTTTTCCAGCCCCAATCCGCCGCGGCGTGGCCTCCGGCAGCCATTTTCCGATGTCGCGCAGCCATTCTGCGATGCCGCGCACATATTCTGCGACCTCGCAAAATCATTCTTCAACCACACGCCCACGCTGCGGGAGCCTAAAAACTCATTTTCAAAGCTAAAAACATCATTCATTGGACCTCCTCAGCCATTTTGCGACGCCAAGCAATCATTTTTCAGCCAAAATCAGCCTCCATTCACAGCCAAACCGGCCCTTTTCATGCAGAAAGTGCCATAAACACCCCATCCCCTAAAACATTATGCCCAAAGCCTACTACCTCCCGCCCGATGACGAGGGCAAAGACTCCCTCCTCGCCAACGTCGCCAACAAGCTCGGCGGCTACAAAACCACCGTCGGCCTCGAAGACGCCATCGTGACCGGCACGCAGGCCGATGCCGCCTACTTCCACTGGGCGCTCAACGCCCAGAAGCAGGTCGCCGCCTTCGCCCAGCAGTGGACGGCCTACAAGAATGCCGCCCGCAACGGCACCGACCCCGCCCTCGGCCCCGTGCCCGTGCCGCCCACGCTCGGCACCCCGCCCGCCGCCGTCGCGCCCGGCATCTTCAAGCGCCTCGCCGCCCTCGTCACCCGCATCAAGGCCCACCCCGGCTATACCGACGCCATCGGGCAAGACTTGAACATCATCGGGGCCGAACAGACCGTGGACACCACC
>JAYVOY010000097.1:0-2634 GCA_043757645.1 Verrucomicrobiota bacterium | reverse complement strand
ATGCGGTCGGGAATGAGGCCGACGGTGAGGCCGGGGGTGTCGAAGACGCGCCACAAAATGTTGTCGTGGCGGTCGAGATCTTTCGGGCAGCCGTTGCCCAGATGTGTGAATGCGGTCGCGCCCGCGCGCACGGCGGCGTTGATGAGTTCGCGGCTGGCGTTGGTGTGGCCGAGGCTGACTTTGATGCCGAGCGCGACGGCGAGTTCGATCGCGGCGAGGACTCCCGCGCGTTCCGGCGCGACGGTGAGGAGCAGCGGATCGCGGCCCGTGAGCGCGCGCAATTCGTGAATGGCCGCGGGCGTGGGGTCGCGCATGAACGCGGGATTGTGCGCGCCGACGAAGCCGGGCTGGTTCGACATGAACGGCCCCTCGATGTGCCACCCGACGATGGCCGCGCGCAGTTCGGGCGAGGCGTCGCGGAGGGCTTTGAGTTCGCGCAGTTGCGTGGTGAGCGCGCGCCACTCGTTCGTGATGAGCGTGAGCAAATAGCGCGTGCAACCGGCCTCGCGCAGCGCGCGCGTGGCGGCGAGCAGGCTCGCGGTGCTTTGCCCGCCGCGCTGGAAATCAATGCCCGCGTAGCCGTTCACCTGGAGATCCCAGAGGCCCGGTGCGATCCACACATCGTCGCGCGCGGCGGCGGCGGAGTTGTCAGGTTCAACGGCGGTGATGACACCCGCTTCGCAGCGCACGATGACGGGCGCGCGGGTGTTGTGATGGCGGGCGTGAATTGCGAGTGGGGACATGGTCGGCGTCGTTGGCGCGTGATGTGGGAGAGCGTCTTCGCGGGGCGGCTACTTCTTGGGCGCATCGACGATTTGAATCATCGCGGCACGCTGATTGAGAATGTATTTCTTGCCCGGCGGCGGCGGCGGAAGTTTTGGCATGTAGCCCAGTGCGATCAATTCCTCGAGGTCGCGGGCGGGACGCTTTTGTTCGTCGAGGAAACGGCGCGTGGTCTGGTAGATGAAGTCGATGTCCGGCAAGCCCTTGTCGTTGAGCTTGGGCGGCGCGATTGGCTGGCGGGCTTGCGCGTCGATTTTCAATTCCACTTCTTTGTTGCCGACGTCTGCGGGCGCCGGTGGGGGCGGGGGCGGTTCATCCTTTTGGCAGGCGGCGGCGAGGACGACGGCGAACACCAGCGCGACGAGGGGGCGGAAGGAGGTTGGGTTCATGGGGAAACAATCGGACGGTTTGGTTTTCAATATGGGAGGGATCACTTTTCAGACGTGCAATGGCGAATTCTGCGGGGGCGAAATTTGCCGGTCAACGCCGCGTTGAGGACTCAACGCGGGGCGCAGCTTGCCACTGCGCCGGAAGGACGTCCGCCCGTCGCGCCGCCGTCCCGGCGGCTCACGGCGTGCTCGGTCCGCGGGGTCGATCCAACTGCGGCTTCCAGCACCCGCAGTGGGCCAGTGCCGCACGCGGACCCAAGTGCGGGGCGGCGCGACGGGGCGCATCTGGACACTGCCCCCGCGAGTTTGCCGTGCCGGAGCGCGGCTGTGTGCGCAGCACCAGCCGCAGCCGGTTGCCCTGGCCCGGCGTCTGGAGTTTTCCCGCCGTGCCACGGCGTCGGGGTTGCTGCGGCTGGTCTGCGACACAGCCGCGCTCCGGGGGCAGTGTCCAGATGCGCCCATGCGCCCTCCCCGGTCGCATCGGCGCTTGCCACCGGTTTCGCGCGGTTCCTATGATGCACGCCACGGGCAGTTCCACTGAAACCATCCGGACCGGCGCATGATTCGTTCATTTGCATTCACCACGCAGGGCCGCCTGCACACGAAGGACATCGAGACGTTTTTGATGCCCACGCTGCTGGCGGACACGAATCTGTTCCTCTGGGTGGACCTCGAAAAACCCACGCCCGAGGAGACGAAATTTTTCCTCGAGGACGTGTTTCATTTTCATCCGTTGTCGATCGAGGACTGCGTGGCGGTGAGTCCGTCGCCGAAGGTCGAGGAGTACAATCCGAAGGAGGACGACCGGTTTTCGCCCTACCTGTTCATCGTGATGCACGCGGTGGATTACAGCCGGCGCGACGGTGTGTTCGCGACGAGTGAGTTGAATTTTTTTCTGGGGAAGAATTTTCTGGTCACGTTTCACGACGTGCATCTCAAGAGCGTGGCGCAGATTGAGGAGCGTTGTCTCAAGGGCACCGGGTTGGTCGCGCGCGCGCCGGATCGCGTGGCGCAGTCGATCCTCGCGGCGCTGGTGGAGAACTACAAACCGGCGCTGGATGAACTCTCGCTGGAGATCGCGGAACTCGAGACGCTGGTGCTCCAAAATCCCACGCGCGAGACGCTGAACAAAATCATGCAGATCAAGCGCGAGGTGCTGCATCTGCGCAAGATCATCGGCCCGCAGCGCGAGGTGCTGGCGCAGTTCGCGCGGGGTGAGTTCAAGCTGATCCGCGCGCATTTGGTGCCGTATTTCCGCGATGTTTACGATGGGCTGAACCACATCGCGCAGCTTGCCCAGGGTTACATGGACACGCTCACGGGCATTCTCCAGATTTACCTGAACGTCTCCTCGAATCAGACCGGCGAGGTGGTGAAATTCCTGACGATGATCACGCTGGTGACGACGCCGATGATGATGATCGGGACGTGGTACGGGATGAACTTCCACGACATGCCGGAG
>JAYVOY010000096.1:0-2635 GCA_043757645.1 Verrucomicrobiota bacterium | reverse complement strand
GCGGTCGCCGCGGGCGTTTGCAGCGTGACCAGCGCCGGGCGGATGAGTTTGCCCTGATACGTGTAACCCGTCGCGATTGCGGCGGCGATGGTGGCATTCGGCGGCACCGCGAGTTTCTCGTCCTCGAGTTGATGCAGCGCGGGATCGAACGGCTCGTTGGCCCCCGGCACGAACGGCGCGAGGCCGACGCGGCGCGCGGAATCGCGGACGGCGAATTGAAAATTACCAAGCTGCTGCACGAGCTGCGGCTGGCCGGAATTCACCGACGCCTGATACAGCGCGTAGGTGTGGTCGAGCATGCGCACGATCACCTGCAACCACTCGCCCTCGGTGCGGCGCAGCTTGTCCACTTCGAGGCGCAGCGTGGATTTCTCGGTGTCGTTGGCCTTCTGCATGAACTCGATGAACTCCTTCTCCTGCGCGGCCATGCGTTGCGCGATGCCGTCCGCCGTGGCGACGGTTTTCAGCGATTGTTCGAGCGCGCCCTGCCAGTGCGCGGTGGCGGAGGTGATTTGTTTGGCGACGGTTTCGAGCTGCTGAATTTTCGCCGCGGTTTCGTTGAGCGAATCAGATTCCGCGAACTTCAGCGCCGCGTCGTGATCGCGTAGAAACGGCCAGATGCCGAACCAACCCGCCAGCGCGACGCACAGGACGAGCGCGACACTTTCCCACAAACCAAAGGGGCGGCGGCAGACTTCGAGCAATCCGACCGCGGCTCCGAGCAACAGCAAATCACCGAGGAAAAACGGCCATTTGGCGACTTTGGGGGCGGTGCGTTCGGTCATAAGGGCGGCAACTTAGGGGCCGCAGTTTCGCCTTGGAAAGCGCAAAATGCCGCGAGCGCGCGGCGGGAGCGCAGCGCAGTTTCTTGCAAAGCACACGGGGCTGCCGCGCCCGTCACCAACGTTACGTCACCAGAATGGGAGACGCGCCCCGCGGCTCGCCACTCGCGCCGCCCCTCACCCCTCCGCCCGCAGAATTTCCAGCGGCGGATGACTCGCGATGCCCCAGCTCGTCGCCAGCCCCGTCACCACCGTCAGCGCGGAGACCAGCGCCACCGCGACCACGTTCGGCCACAGCGTCGGCGCGAAGCCCACCTTGAACACGAACGCCGCCAGCGCCCAGCTCGCGCCCAGCGCCAGCGCCACGCCCGTCACGCCCGCGAACCCGCCGAGCAACAAATACTCGACCACCAAAATCCGCCGAATCTGCGCGCGCGACGCGCCGAGCGTGCGCAACAAAATGCTCTCCTGAATCCGCTGATACCGTCCCGTCAACACCGCGCCGCCCAGCACCAGCAAGCCCGTCGCCACCGTGAAAAACGCCATGAACCGCAGCACGAACGACACCTTGCTTAAGATTCCATCCAATGTTTGCAGCACGATCGTGAGGTCGATCGTCGAGACGTTCGGGAATTGTTTCACCACCGCCTGCTGCAGGCGCGCCGACTCGGCGGCGGAATTTATGCGCGTCGTCACAATGTAAAATCCCGGCGCGCCCTCCAGCACGCCCGCCGGAAACACGACGAAGAAATTCGCCTGCACGCGCCGCCAATCCACCTTGCGCAGACTCGCGATGCGCGTCTTCACCGTCAGCCCCTGCACGTCCCATTCGAGTTCGTCGCCGAGCCGCACCTGCAAATCCTTCGCGATGCCCGCCTCGAGCGACACCGGCACCACCGCGGCCTCGAGGCTCGCGCGGCTCACCCACGCGCCCGCGGTGAGCGTCTCCGAATCGACGAGTTGCTCGCGATATGTCGAGCGATACTCGCGGCGCAACACCCAGTTCGGAATCGTCCGCGACGTGTCATTCAGCAGCGCCTCGACGGGCTGCCCCTTCAATGTTTGCAGGCGCATCGTCACCACCGGCGACTCGCCGAACAGCGGCAACCCCAGCCCGCGCACCATCGCCGCCACGGCCTCGCGCTGGTCCGGTTGCACATCGAACAAAATCGCGTTCGGCCGCGCGCCGCCGTGCTCGGGAAACAACTCGCGCAGCAGCGTCGCGTGCGTGAGATAAAGCGTGAGAATCAAAAACGTCCCCAGCCCGAGCGACAGCATCAGCATCACCGTGCGGTTGTTGGGCCGATACAAATTCGCCAATCCCTGCCGCCACACAAACGGCCACGCCGGCCGCAGCAAGCGCCGCCCGCCCCACGCGATCAGCCCCGCCACCGCCGCCAGCGCGCCGAACGCGAGGCCGAGTCCCGCCGCGATTCCCAGCCCGTGATACCACCGCTGACTCTGCGAAATCGCGAACGCGACCACGCCCAACCCGATCAACCCGTTCACAAGCCACAATGCGGGATCGCGCCGTTTCGCCGCGTCGTCCGCAAACCCCGAGCGCAACACCACCAGCGGCGACACCCGCCGCACCGCGAGCAACGGCAGCAGCGCGAACAACAGGCAAATCGCCAAGCCCACGCCCATCGCCTGCCACAGCGGTCCCCAGTGAATCGCGAGCGAAACCTGCAACGGCAGAAAATCCGCGAGCACGCGCGGCAACGCGTGCTGCACGAGCGCGCCCAGCGCCGCGCCGACGAGCACGCCCACGACGCCCAGCACCGTCGCCTGCGCGACATACACCGCGAACGCCTGCCCCACGCTCGCGCCCAAACACCGCAGCACCGCCACCG
>JAYVOY010000095.1:0-2636 GCA_043757645.1 Verrucomicrobiota bacterium | reverse complement strand
CCGAGAACCGCCCGTCGCCCGAGGGACTGATCGCCATCGGGAATAATCCGAAATCATCCTCGCGCCCGACGAACAGCACCGGCTTTTTCTCGGTCACGTCGAACGCCACCGCCGCCTTGTTGTCCGCGGGAAATCCGTCGCCCTCGATCCACACGTTCACCCAATGCACGCCCGGCGTGGCTGGCTCGAAGCCCAGCACCACGGTCTTGTCTTCGCGCTTGGGCACCGGCACTTCCTGCGTGTTCTTGTTGCCGAGATCGTCCGCCCAGTTCAGGCGCACCAAGCCGTCCACCTCCGTCGTGTTCCGCAACTCGACGCGCAGCGGAAATTTCCGGCCGACGAGAATTTTCTTTTCCGGCAGCACGAGGCCCGTGAGCGCGATGTTCGCGTTCACCGGATTCACCGAGCTGATGCGGTGAACGTACACGCCCGTGCCGGGCCGCGGATTGCGCAGGCCCACGGGCGCCTTGTTCCACTCGACCTCCTGCGCGTCGGTGAGAATGTGAATTTCAAAGCGCGGCGTCGCGCTGTTCTCGAACATCGCCACCGCGCGCTCGAAGGTCTGCTGAATCGCGCCGGAAGCCTCGGTTTCCTTGATGCGCGTCACCGCGCCGAGCAGTTCGTTCTTCTCCTTTTTATCCGAAGTGAGCGCCATTGGCAGTTGCACGTTGGGATCATTCACGAGCAGCACCACGCCCACTGAATCCCGGTCGAGCTGCCCGCCGATGAGCGCCTGCGCGGCTTCGATGGCCACCTGCATTTTCGTTTTGTCGCCGCGCGCGAGGCCCGCCATCGAACCCGAGTTGTCGATCACGATCACCTGCGCCACGCCGCCCGTGCTGCCGACGCCGTACCAGACGGGCCGCAGCAGCGCGAGCAACAGGAACAGCACCAGCAGCGTGCGCAGCAGCAGCACGAGCCACTCCTTCACCTTGCGCCGCGCGCTCAACCGCGGGCTGATGCGCTGGAAAAACATGAGTGTGGAAAACGGCCGCTGGCGCTTCCGAATGCGCAGGAAGAGATGGAAGATCACCGGCGCGGCGACCAGCGGCAGCAACCAGGTGAACAGCGGATTGAGCAGGACGAAGTTCATCGCAGCGTCGCTACACCAGCGTGGCCCGTTGCCGAATCACGTCGTCCAGCTCGGACTTCGTGCTCACGAGTTGGAAATCCCCGCGGCAGTCGAGACAGCCCTTGCGCAGCTCGCCGATGAAGCGCTGCACCTCCGCCGCGTAGGCCTCCTTCAGGTCATCGACCTCGATCACCATGCGTTCGCCGGTCTCGAGTTCCTTCAACTCCGCCAGCCCCGTGAAGCTCAGATACATCTCCGCCGGATCGAGCACCTGCAACACCGTCACCTCGTGCCCGTTGTGGTGCATGTGCCGGATGCCGCGCAAAATGCTCGCCGAATCCGCCAGGCAATCACTGATCAAAATGAACAAACTCCGGGTCTTCACCTGCTCCGCCATCTTGTGCAGCACGTCCTCGAGATTGCTCTTGCCCGCGGGCTTGATGCCCTCGAGCGCAAGCAGCGACGGCCGCAAATTCGCCACGCTGCGCACCGCGGGAAAACTGGTCTTGATGCCGTCGTTGAAAATCACCAACCCCGCCGAGTCCGCCTGCGAGCACAGGATGTACATCAGGCCCGCCGCGAGAAAACACGCGTAGTCCATCTTCGTGTGCGCGCCCTCCTCCTTGAAGGCCATGCTCTCCGACGTGTCCAGCAGCACGAATGCCCGCAGGCTCGTCTCCTCCTGATACCGGCGGATCACATATTTGTCAGACCGCGCATACACCGACCAGTCGATCAAACTTGGCGGGTCGCCCTTCGTGTATTCGCGAAAGTCCGCGAACTCGACCGACGCGCCCTGGTGCGGCGACCGATGCGCCCCCTGCGTCCCGCCCTCGACGCGCCCCCGCACGCCAATCCCGAGGCCGCGCAGGCGGTCCGCGAACTGCGGCGGGAGAAATTTGTAGGCGGAGGTGCTCATGCGACGACGGAGAAGCCGGGCGGTGAAGGGTGGTGCGAAAATAAATTTTCCCCGACGAAAGCGTTCGAGTGATTGCGTTTCGCGCAGCGTGTGTGAGTGACGCCCGCCCTCACCCCAGCCCTCTCCCCCAGGGAGAGGGAGAATCGTTGGCCGCGTTCTGCAACTGCGAACGGTTTCCAGCATTTGGCGCGGCTCAGTGCGAACACGAGCGGGACGGTGAGCGCTAGCAGCACTCTCAAATTCCCCAAGCGCGGACGAGCGTATCTCCCTCTCCCCGGGGGAGAGGGCTGGGATGAGGGCGGGCGCACCTTTCGCCCACACACCACAGATTGGAAAAAATCTCTGCCGCGCGACAAACTTGAAAATTCGAACTCGCGAAGTCGGTGTCCAGAAAACGGCTTCTCTGTGTCCATCGCGTCTCTGTGGTCAAAAGTTCGCGCAACTTGGACCACAGAGACGCGATGGCCACAGAGGTTCAAAGAAAGCGCGGCTCGAAAATTCCAACGCTGTATCCCGTTGGGATTGCTGAAACGCTGGTTTCGCGGACTTTGCATCGGCTTCCTGATTTCCAAATCGCCTTCGCCTTACGCCGCCTTCCCGTACGTCGGTTCCTTCACCGAATCCAAAATCTTCTTGATGATGTCG
>JAYVOY010000094.1:0-2636 GCA_043757645.1 Verrucomicrobiota bacterium | reverse complement strand
GGTGATCGACGCCGCCGAGAATGCCCAGCGGATGCGCGATGATGGCGTTGGTCGAGACGGCGCGGAGATCGTTGGCGGAAAGCCCCTCGAGGATTTCGTGCGTGAGCCGGTTGGCCGCGGTGAGCGCGAGCTTGAGCGTCTCCGCGTTGGTGATGCCGGTACCGTCGAGGTTCGAGGCCGAGACTTTTTGCTCGGTGGCCAGCGATTGGATTTGCGCCGACGCGCCGTGAACGAGGACGACGCGGATGTTCAGCGAGCGCAGCACCGCGAGGTCGAGGAGCAGGTTGGAGAAGTTGTCGTCCGTGATGACCGCGCCATCCATCGCGATGACGAAGGTCTTGTCGCGGAAGCGCGGAATGTATTGCAGGATGCCCCGCAGATCGGTTGGTTTCACTTCACAAGTGGGTCACAGGATTTTGCTGAACTTTTGTAAATCCGGCGGCCCGCGTTTCAAACTTATTTCCCGAGAATCGCGCGCAACGCCGCGAGGCAGCGCTGGTTTTCCGCGGGCGTGCCGACGGAAATGCGGATGAACTCGGGGAGTTGATAACCGCCCATCGGCCGCACGATCACGCCGCGCTTTTGCAGTTCCGCGAACACGCGCGCGCCGTCGCCGACTTTCACGAGGATGAAATTCGTCGGCGTCGGAACGAAGGGCAGATCGAGTTCGTGAAAGGCCTGCGCGTAGAGGCGCAGCCCCTCGCGGTTGTTGTGGCGGGTTTTTTGCAGGTGCTCGCGGTCCTCCAGCGCGGCGAGCGCGGCGGCTTGCGCGAGTGAGTTAATGTTGAATGGCTGCCGCACTTTCTCCCACGTCTTGATGATCTCGGGATGGCCGATGCCGTAGCCGACGCGAAAACCGGCGAGGCCGTAAATCTTCGAGAAGGTGCGCATCAACACGAGGTTCGGCCGCACGTTCGCGCGCAGGAGCGGGAGCAAATCCACCGCATCGTCGAGGAACTCAATGTAGGCCTCATCCATCACGAGCAGCACGTGGTCGGGCACGCCGTTGATGAGTTCCACGACCTCCTCGCGCGGCGCGACGGTGCCGGTGGGATTGTTCGGATTGGCGACGAACACGACGCGCGTCGCCGGCGTGATCGCGCGCAGCATCGCGCGCAAATCGTGCCCGTGGGCGCGCGCGGGGACCGTCACGACATTCGCGCCGGCCAGGCGCGCGATGAGCGGATAAATCGCGAAACAATATTGCGAGACGACGACATCGACGCCGGGCGCCATCACGGAATGGCCGACGAACTCGATGATTTCGTTGGAGCCGTTGCCGAGAATCAAATGCGCGGGCGTGACGCCGAGATGGTCGGCGAGTTTTTGTTTCAGCTGAAACGCGTTGCCGTCGGGGTAGAGATGCGACTGGGGCAACATCTCGCGCACGGCGGCCAGCGCGAGCGGCGAGGGGCCGAGCGGATTCTCGTTCGAGGCGAGCTTGATGATGTCGGACGCGGGGAGGCCGAGTTCGCGGGCGACTTCGGAGATGGGCCGGCCGGGCTGATAGACGGGCAGCGCGGCGAGCGTGGGATTGAAGGTGATGGGGAAAGCCATGGGAAAACGAAGCGGAAGAAATGGAGCGGCGATTTGGCGACGCGTTAGATCGCCTTGAGAATTTTCGGGATGTCGAGGTTTTGCTCGATGAGGTCGAAGATGACCTGGATTTTGTGGGTGTCGGCGGGGCGGGTTTTCACGGTGAGATTGTGAACCTTCGACGCGACTTCGTAGCTGTCATCTGCGGCGAGCAACACGGGGAACGGCAGGCTGCCAATGATTTTCAGCGTCGCCTCGGACGGACGCAAATTGCCGGTGAGCACAATGCCGGCGAGGCCGAGACACGCGTCCTTCTGGCCGGCCACCGCCACGCCTGCGGCCTCGACAATGTCCTCGCGATCGCCGGGCGTGATGACGAGCACGCCGGGTTGAAAAAATTGCACCGCGTTTTGCACGCTCATCGCGCCGATGACGACATCGTCCACCAGGCGCTGGCCGAGTGCGGATTGATTGAGCGATTCGGCTTCGAGTTCCTCACGAATGGAATCAATCGTGGGCCGCGCGAGAATCGGCAGATGCGGCAGGACGCCGAGCAATTCGAGGCCGCGCCGCTTGAGTCCGCGCCGCGCGAATTCGGTGACGAACTCCACTTTGTCCGGGATCACCTTGTTGAGGATGACGCCGATGATCTCGACGCCCTCCTTCTCGAAGAGCGCCTGATTCAGCGCGACCTCGTCAATCGGCCGGCCAATGCCGCCCTGCGTGACGATGATCGCCTTCGCGCCGAGAATGCGCGCGACGGTCGCGTTCGAGAGATCGAACACGGAGCCAACGCCCGCGTGGCCCGAGCCTTCGCACAGAACAAAATCTTTTTCCCACGCGACGCGGTCGAAGGCCTTCTCGATCTTCTTCACGAGCGCGTCGTAGTTCGCGCTTTGCAAATATTTGCGCGTGAAATCCGGCTCCACGGCGATCGGACTCATGTCCACGAGCGGGCAGTTCAGCCGGAAGACGCGGTCCATGAGCACGGTGTCCTCGTCGATTTTTTGCTCGTCGATTTCCACAAAGCGCTGGCCGACGGGCTTGATGTAGCCGATGCGCGGGTAGGTCTTGTGGAGGGCCGCCAGCAGGCCGAGGGA
>JAYVOY010000093.1:0-2638 GCA_043757645.1 Verrucomicrobiota bacterium | reverse complement strand
TCGCCGCCACGCCCGCGAAAAAAGTCACCGACGCGAAAGCCGCGCTGGACAAGGCCCGCAAGGCTGTCGAGGCACCGGGTGATTCGTACGTTTCGTTGCGGACTTCACGCAAAGCCTTCGAGGGGCCGACCGAAACGGACGCGATGTTGCCCGCGGTTTTTCCGAGCGCGAGCACCGGTCGCCGCACCGCGCTCGCGGACTGGATTGCCGACAAACAAAACCCGCTGACCGCGCGCGTGGCGGTGAATCATTTGTGGGCGCGGCATTTTGGCGAGCCGCTGGTGAAGGATGTCGCGGACTTCGGCCGCAAGAATGCGCCGCCACAATTGACCGCGCTGCTCGACTGGCTTGCGGTTGAGTTCATGGAATCGGGCTGGAGCTTCAAACATCTGCACCGCCTGATGGTTAAATCGAGCGCGTATCGCGAGAGCGGTTCGCTCGCGGGCGTTGATCCGGCGATGCGGGCGATTGATCCCGACAACCGCTATTTCTGGCGGCGGAATCCGGTGCGGATGGAATCACAAGTTGTCCGTGATTCGATTCACGCGCTGGCGGGCGTGCTGGATTTGCGCGTCGGCGGGCCGACGGTGAACCCGGCCACGGACGAAGGTTCGCTGCGGCGCAGCCTTTATTTCACGCACTCGCAGGAGGACATCCACCGCTTCCTCGACGCCTTCGACAACGCCAATCCCGCCGACTGCTATCGCCGCGCCGAGAGCGTGGTGCCGCAGCAGGCGCTCGCGCTGTCGAACAGCAAACTCGTGCTCGCGCTGGCGCCGAAGATCGCCGAGCGCGTCGAGAAAACCGCGGGTGGGACGGAGGATTCGGGATTCATCCGCGGCGCGTATCAAACGATTCTGGGCCTCGAACCGACCGCCGCCGAACAGCGCGAATGCGAGGCGGCGCTGGCCGAGTTGCGGAAATTGTCCCCCGCGCCCCCGCCCGCTGGAACGATCTCGCGGGCGCGCGTGACGCTCGTGCAAACGCTGTTGAATCATAACGATTTTATCACGATTCGGTAGGCGACATGGATCAAACGGGGCGCAGCTAAGTTTTATGTATTCTCGAATTCATCTCATTGGCACCCGGCTTCAGCCGGGTGTTAGTGAACGAACTGTACGTTCAACCGCTTCAGCGGTTTTTCGGGGGTTCGAAACCGCTGAAGCGGTTGTGTCCTTGTTGGTGCTGGGACACCCGGCTGAAGCCGGGTGCTAATGAGATTTCCGAACCCTTCGCAAGAAACTGAGATGCACCCTCCAACCTTCCCTCCCGACCCGCGCGCCGCGTCTTCGCGGCGGATGTTTCTCGCTGATTTCGGCATGGGCTTCACCGGCCTGGCGCTGGGCGCGATGATGTTTCGCGACGGCGTGGCGCGCGCCTCGACGGAGGAGGCGTGGGCGCCGCCGACGGGGCGGCCGCATTTCGCGCCGAAGGCCAAGAGCGTGATCTGGCTCTTCATGCGCGGCGGGGTGAGTCACCTCGAGAGTTTTGATCCCAAGCCGGAGATCGACAAATACGCGGGGAAAACCATCGGCGAGACGCCGTACAAGGGCGTGCAGACGTCGCCGTGGCTCAAGGCGAATCAGCGCGTGGTGGTGGTGAACGACGCGAACGGGCAGCAGCGCAACACGCTGTATTGCACGCAGACGGGCTTCAAAAAATATGGCCGCAGCGGCGCGGACGTGAGTGATTTTTTCCCGCGCGTCGGCGCGTGCGTGGATGAGCTTGCGATTGTCCGCTCGATGTGGACGACGGACGACAATCACGGCGCGCAGGTGCAGTTCAACAACGGGCGGCACATGCTTGATGGTTTGTTCCCGACGATTGGCGCGTGGGTGAATTACGGCCTCGGCTCGCTCAACGAGAATTTGCCGCAGTTCATCAGCATGGGGCCGCGCTATTTCGAGCGGCGCGACGCGAATTATCTCGGGCCGGCGTATGAGTCGGTCGAGATGCGCGTGGACCCGAAGAATCCGCTGCGGTTCGCGCGGCCGGAGCTGGAGCAAAACGAGGAGGAGCAGCGCGTGCAGTTCGATTTGCTCGGGCGCTTGAATCGTTTGAGCGGCGTGAAGTATCCCGATGATCCGGTGCTGGCGGCGCGGATCAAATCCTACGAACTGGCGTTTCGGATGCAGACCTCGATTCCGAATTTGATCAATTTCGCCGACGAATCAGAGGAGACGAAGAAGCTCTACGGCCTCGATCAGGCGGCGACGCGCGACTTCGGCACGCAACTGCTGGCGGCGCGGCGGTTCGTCGAGCGCGGCGTGCGGTTCAT
The DNA here is from genome assembly GCA_043757645.1 of Verrucomicrobiota bacterium. Taxonomy (GTDB): domain Bacteria; phylum Verrucomicrobiota; class Verrucomicrobiia; order Limisphaerales; family BJHT01; genus BJHT01. The sequence goes on along the minus strand of JAYVOY010000093.1, from coordinate 360 downwards.
CCAGATTTTTCACGGCGACGGCGCGGCGGGCGCGTGGGACGCGCACTCGGGTCTGAAGGCCAATCACACGAAGCTCGCGGGGCAGGTGGATCAGCCGGTCGCGGGATTAATTCAGGATTTGAAGCGGCGCGGTTTGCTGGATGACACGATTGTTGTGTTCGCGACGGAATTTGGCCGCACGCCGGGCGCGCAGGGCGGCGATGGGCGCGATCATCACATCTACGGTTTCAGCGTGTGGCTGGCGGGGGGCGGGATCAAGGGCGGCGTGGTTCACGGCGCGACGGACGAGCTGGGGTTCCATGCGGTCGAGGATCGGCATTATGTCACGGACGTTCACGCGACGGTGATGCAACTGCTCGG
>JAYVOY010000092.1:0-9762 GCA_043757645.1 Verrucomicrobiota bacterium | reverse complement strand
CGATGGCGAGCCGGGTGCCGAAGTTCGCCGCGCCGGTCCGCGTGTTGCTCGCGCCGGGTTTGAACGCCGCGGATCGCTTGGTGGCGCGTCGCGGAATGCAGCTCGTGCAACGCGAGTCGCCGCATCATTTCGGCACGGTGCTCGAGGGCACGGCGACGCCGAGACAATTGCTGGCGCTCGCCAATTCCCACGCGGTGCTGTGGATCGAGCCGGCGGCGCGGATGAAATTGCACGACGAAGTTTCGGCGAAAATCGTGGGCGGCGGCGACACGGCGCACGGGACGGATGCGAACAACAGCGATGGTTCCGCGCTCACGCCGGACGCGGGCACGAACCATTTTTCCAACGTGCAATTGCTCGGCTTCGACGGGCGCGGCGTCGTGGTGTCGGTGGCGGACAGCGGCTTGAACAATGGCGATGCGGCCTCGATGCACCTGGATTTGCGCGGTCGCGTGGACGCGTTTTTCCACTACGGAAAATTGCTCGATGCGGCGGACGAACACAGCCACGGCACGCATTGCGCGGGCATCGTGGCGGGCAATGGCGCGACGGGGGAGTTGGATGATTTTGGGGCGCTCTACGGCCTCGGCGTCGCACCGATGGCGCACATTATCGCGCAGCGGATTTTTGATGGCGTCGGTGGTTACGAGGCGCCGCCGACGTACGAGACGCTGACGCGCGACGCGGTGCGCGCGGGCGCGGTGATTGGCTCGAACAGTTGGGGCGACGACACGCACGGGCGCTACGACATCAGCGCGGCGGAGTTCGACGCGTTGGTGCGCGACGCGGATTTCGGCACGCCGGGGGATCAGCCGTACATTTTGGAATTCAGCGCGGGCAACGCGGGGCCGGGCCGCCAAACGATCGGCAGTCCCGCAGTCGCGAAGAACGTCCTTGCGACGGGCGCGGCGCAAAACAATCGCTTCGAGTTTTTGATTTACGGCGAGGGGCAGGAGGCGATGGCGGATTTTTCGAGTCGCGGTCCGGCGGAGGATGGGCGCATCAAGCCCGACGTGGTTGCGCCGGGCACGTGGATCGCGTCGTTGCAATCCGGTTCGGCGACGGACGAGAGCGCGTGGTCGCCGATCTCGCCGAACTATCAGTATCAGGGCGGCACGAGCCAGGCCGGGCCGCACGCGTCCGGCGCGGCGGCGATTTTCGTGCAGTATTTCCGCGACACGCACACGAACGCGACGCCCTCGCCGGCGTTGGTGAAGGCCGCGTTGATCAATTCCGCCGTGGACATGGATGACACCGCGGGCACCGGTCCGGTGCCGAACATGGACGAGGGCTGGGGCCGCATTGATCTCTCGCAGATGATCGGTTCGCCGCGCCGTTTCATTTTTGAAGACCAGCAGCAATTGCTGGTGACGGGGCAGGTTTACGAACGCCGCGTGGTGGTCGGCAGTCGCAGTCAGTCGTTGAAAATCACGCTGACGTACACGGACGTGCCGGGCTTGCCGGCGGCGATTCCCGCGTTGGTGAATGACCTCGATCTCGAAGTGATCGCGCCGGATGGCTCGGTGTTTCACGGCAATCAATTCGACAACGGCGATTCTGTCGCGGGCGCGCCGGGGTTCGATGCGATCAACAACGTCGAGGGCGTGCATTTGCGCGTGCCGCTGCCGGGCGAATACATCGTGCGCGTTCACGCGCGCAACGTGGCCGAGGATGCGCGGCGCGAGACGGCGGCGGTGGATCAGGATTTCGCGCTGGTGATTTCCGGCGACATTCCCGCGCCCGGCGTGGGCGTGGTGATTTTGGATCGCACTTCGTACTCCGCGCCGGCGACCGCGCTGCTGCGGTTGATTGATTTTGATTTGGCGGGGCAGGGGACCGCGCAAGTGGCGCTGTCGAGCACCACGGAAACGAACGCCGAGCCGATCACGCTGCGCGCTTACGGCAATGCGGGCGTGTTCACGGGCGCGGTGATGATTGCAACGGGCGCGGCGGCGGTGGATGGGAAATTGCAGGTCAGCGATGGCGATGTGATTCAAGCGGCGTACCAAGATGCTGCGGGGTTGGTGCGAATCACCAAGGCGGGCGTGGATTTGCAGGCCCCGGTGATTTCCAACGTCACGTTCACAAATCAATTCGGGCGCGCGTTTGTGCGCTGGGACACGGATGAAGCGGCGTTTGGCGCGGTGCGATTCGGGACGAATGCCGCGCTGGCGTTGAGCGCGACGAATCGCGTGTTCGACACGACGCACGAGTTCGGACTGGATGGGTTGATTCCCGGCGCACGGTATTTTTTCGCGGTCGTGTCGGTGGATGAAGCGGGGAACGCGGTGACAAACAACAATGCCGGCGCGCTGTACACCTTTGTCGCGTCGGCGGCGAAAACGATTTTGCTCGTGGATGCCTACACGCCCGACGATCCGATTTTCGGCTCGCAACCCATTGGGTTAAACACCTACACGGACGCCTTGGACGCGAGCGGCGTGGATTACGAGGTCTGGACGACGAGCAGTCGCGGCAGTCCGGCGGCGCGCGATTTGCAGCCGTTTCGCATCGTGATTTGGCGCTTGAATGACAGTGCCGCGTCGTCCGACACGCTGAGTGCGCCGCAACAAGCGGCGTTGACGAATTACCTGGATGGCGGCGGTTCGGTGCTGATCACCTCGATGGAATTGCTCACGCGTTTGGGAGACGTGCCGTTTCGCACGAACGTTTTGCAGGTGCTGTCGTTTGCGACGGACGCGGGTGTCGGGGTGGCGGGCGGGGTGGCGGGTGATCCGATTGGCGACGGTTTGGCGCTGGCGCTGGATTACTCGGGCTACGCGAGTGAGTTGCTGGATTTGCTCGGGGTAAGCCCGGATTTGGCGGACACGCTGATGACGACGCCCGGGGCGGCACCGGTGTTTCTCGATGGGTCTTCGGGCGGCGTGGCGGGGCTGCGGCATCCTCGGACAGGCGTGGATAGTCCGGGGCGCGTGGTGTTTCTGCCGTTTCCGCTGGACACCGTTTCCACGGGCGGAGCGGCGCCGGGCGAGCGCGCGAATTTGTTGCGGCGAGTGCTGGGTTTTCTGATCCCGGGCTTGAACGGGATCGGGTCCGTCACCATCGACCGCGCGGAATACGGGCTGCCGGGCTTGATGACGATTGAGGTCGCGGATTCGGACCTTGCGGGGCGCGGGCAAATGACGGTCACGGTGTCGAGCGATTCCGCGCCGAGCGGGACTCCGGTGACGCTGACGGAGACGGTGCGACCGGGATTGTTTCGCGGCGTTGTAACTTTGGTGGGAACGGCGGTTGCGGCTCCCGGCCAACTGCGCGCGCTCGGTGGTGACACGGTGCGTGTCGCGTATTTCGACGCGTCGGGCAACGTGAATGTCACCGCGTCCGCCGTGGTGGACACGACGACGCCGGTGATCACCGCGGTCGCCGTGGAGGCGGAGTATGAGGAAGCGGTCGTGCGCTGGACGACCTCCGAGGATGCCGATGCGTTGGTGCAATTCGGCGAGTCGGGCTTTCTGAATCGCACGGCCTACACGGGCGAGCTCGACACGGCGCATGAGGTGCGGCTCACGGGTCTGGCGCCGGATCGCGTTTATTATTTCCAAGTCGCGAGTCGCGATGCGGCGGGAAATCTCACGACCGATGATCGTGGTGGAAAATTGTACAGCTTCCGCACGCAGCGGCCGCTGGTGCCGCCGTATTACGACAACATGGATACGGCGCGCACCAACTGGACGGTCCTGATGTCCGACATCGGCGGCGTCAGTTCGGACACGCAGTGGAGTTTTGGCGTGCCGAATAACACCCGCGAAACCAATTCCCACACGGGTACGAATGCGTGGGGCAACAATCTCAACGGCGCGTCGATCGAGAATGCGAACACCGATCTCATCAGCCCCGCGATCAGTCTCACCGGCGGGAACACGGCCACGCTGCGGTTCTGGCACAGCTACGATTTCGCCGAGCGCTCCCAACTGCTCGATCTCGTTGCCGCGGGCGTGTTGATTTCGACCAATAACGGCGGCACTTGGGCCACGTTGAGCCAATACATCGACCTCTCGGATGGCTGGGAGCAGGAGGAAATAGACCTCACGCCGTACGTCGGTCGCGTGATTCGGCTGGCGTGGCATTACGAATTGTTTTCCGCCGAGCCGGCGGTGCGGCCGGGTTGGCTGATCGACGATCTCGCGATCGAAATGACCAACGTCTGGGCGAACGCGATTCTCATCTCGAACAACGTCGCGCAGGCGGCGTTCACGGTGACGGGGCCGACGGCGTTCAACGGCAACGGCACGAGTCTGAATTTCGCCGACGCGCCCGCCGGGCAATATGTGATTACGTTTGCGCCAGTGCCGTATTACATCACGCCCGCGCCGCAGACCAACACGCTGGCGACCAATGGCGTGATCGTGTTCACGGGCAACTACAGCTTTCCCGACGCGAACCACAACGGCATCTCGGACCTCTGGGAAATGTTCTATTTCGGCGAAGTGTCGCCGACGCGCACGCGCACGACGGACACCGACGGCGACGGCGTGACCGACTACGACGAGTTCATCGCGGGCACCGATCCGACCAAGGCCAACTCCGCGCTGGCGATGGGAACGCCGAAAACGCAGAGCAACGGTGCGGTGCGTTTGGAATGGTCGTCCGCGCTCGGTCGGCAATATCGCGTGCAGGGCAGCACCAATTTTCTGACCTGGGAACCAGTGACCGATTGGATTCGGTTGGGTGACACAAACTCCGTGCTCTCGCTGCCGACGGGCTTGAGCGGGCTGATGTTCTACCGGCTCGAAGTGAGTCCGTGACAACGCGGCTCGCGCGCACGACGGCTTCAGGTTCCCGGCGGCGCGTAAACAGGTATTCGCTGACGGCACGAACGTGGGGAGAAAATCCGAGCGAAGGGGGATTGCCGCAGGCTTGCCGCAGTGACAACTCGGCTCGCATTTGGACGTGGCATGAGAATGCCACGGTGGAAAAGCGGAAACCGGGAGAGAATCAGCCGCCGCCAAAGGCAGGCTTGGCGGCTGTGGAACTGCTTTTGAACTCGAACTCCGAAATGAAGATGGGGAGCACGCGCGTCCCGCGTGTGGATTTCGGCGTCGCGTGATTCAACCTGACTGGGCGCCGGCGGGTTCGCGGTTTGGTTGCCTCATCGCGGCGACTGCGATTCAGGCGCGGGCGGAAATGGCGACGGTGAATCAGGCGGATTACAAAGTCTTCGCGCCACCCGAGCTGAAGCTCGCCGTTGCTCCGCCGCCCGCGCGCACCGCGCCTTTCGAAAGGCTCCCGGCGTCCGCACGCGCAATCGGACTTGTCACCGTAATTGCGGGGCGCACTCCGGACACTACCACGGTCTCTCTCAGCCGGCGGAGGTATCGGTCTTGGCCCGACTTTCCGATTTTTAAGATTTTGCTTGGCCCCGACGCCCGCAACCATTACTTCATCGCCCCACTATGTCAGGACACGGCATTCCCCATCACGCGGAAAACGAAGAACACAAACGGGTCGGCATCTTTATTGCCGTCCTCGCGGTCGTCATGGCCATCGTCGGCGCGCTCGCCAAGGGCGAGGGCAACGAGACGATCGTCAAGGAGGTCAAATCCTCCAACGGCTTTGCCTGGTATCAATCCAAACGCCAGCGCAGTTACATGAACGAACTGGAGCTCAAACGCATCGATTTCCTGCTCGCCGGCACCGGCCTGACCGACGCGCAAAAAGATCTCCTCACCAAGACCAAAACCGATCTCGAAAAGAAAAATGCCGAGTATAAAACCGAGAACAAGGACATCGAAGCCCTCGCCAAAGCCGACAAAGCCGCCGCCGCCGTCTCCGCCCATAAACACCACCGCTTCGAGTACGCCGAAATCAGCCTCCACATTGCCGTCGTGCTTTGCTCCCTCGTGTTGCTCACCAATCAAAAAATCTTTTTCTATGTTGGCGTGGCCGCGACCGTGATTGGCATCATCATCGCCGTCGGCGCGGGCCTGACCAAGACCGCCGATCATCACGACGAAAAGACCTCCGCCGCAGCCAGCGCGCCAGCCGGTGCCGCACCCGCCAAAGCCGCCGCGCATTAGAACGGCTTGCTGGCTTGCAATCGCCTCTTCCACCGGCAATCCCAGCTTCGCCGCGTGCTCCGCAGACTGCGCCTGTAGCGGCTTCATTTACTTTCTCGCAGTTTCCAGCCGCCCGTGGATTTCATTTTCCATCTGTGGTCGTCCTGAATCTGCGGGAAAATTCCCGCGTAAATCCGCCCGCCACCTCACCAAGCCGCCCGCACTCATTTCCCGGCGCAGAATCCCATTGCAACCGTCCCGTCCCTCCGTACACTCCGGCCCCTGCTTTTGAAAGTATGCTAACCTCACACGAACTTTTCGGTTTCATGTCGCCCGCGTTGTCCAATCAGATTTTGGAAGACGCTTATGCGGGCGAACGCGAACTCTACAAAGCCACCCTCGCCGCCGTCGCCAACGCCCGCAAAGTCCGCCCCCTCTTCCTCGAACGGCAACCGCGCAGCGAACGCCACGGCACCATGAGCGCCGCCCTCGGCAAACCCGCCCAGGAACTCATCGCCGCCAACCTCATCCGCGGCTGGCTCCTCAAAAAACAAAACCCCCTCCTCTGCGATTTCCTCAACGCCCTCGGCATCCCCCACAAGGACGGCGCCGTCGATGACCTCCCCGAAACCATGGACGACGCCAAACTCACCGCCGCCCTCGACCAACTCCTCGCCACCCACAACAAGGAAATCACCATCGTCTATCTCCACGCCTTCAACGGCATGAACGACCGCGCCTGGAAAAACCTCAACGACCTCCTCCACAACGACCCGCGCCTCCAGTTTTAAGCCGCGCAATTTCCGAAACAAACCACCGCCATTATTTCGCTCCCTCCCATTTTTCCCATCCTGCATTCCCAACTTGAACCAATAAAAATCATGGAACCACAAGGCGACATCGCACTCATCGGCCTGGCCGTCATGGGCCAGAACCTCATCCTCAACATGAACGACCACGGCTACACCGTCGTCGCCTACAACCGCACCACCGCCAAGGTGGATGAATTCCTCGCCAAAGAAGCCAAGGGCACCAAAGTCCTCGGCGCCCATTCCATCGCGGAAATGGTCAGCAAACTCAAACGCCCCCGCCGCGTCATGATGCTCGTCAAAGCCGGCAAGCCCGTGGACGAATTCATCGAGCAAATCATCCCCCACCTCGAATCCGGCGACATCATCATCGACGGCGGCAACTCCCTCTTCGACGACACCGCCCGCCGCGTGAAACACTGCGAAAGCAAGGGCCTGCTCTACATCGGCACCGGCGTCTCCGGCGGTGAGGAAGGCGCGCGCCGCGGCCCCAGCATCATGCCCGGCGGCAGCCCCGCCGCCTGGCCCCACGTCAAAGACATCTTCCAAGCCGTCTCCGCCAAAGTCGATGGCGGCGCGCCCTGCTGCGACTGGGTTGGCGAAGGCGGTGCCGGCCACTACGTCAAGATGGTCCACAACGGCATCGAATACGGCGACATGCAGCTCATCTGCGAAGCCTACAACATCATGAAGAACGGCCTCGGCATGACCGCCGACGAAATGCACGAAGTCTTCACCGAATGGAACAAGGGCGACCTCGACAGCTACCTCATCGAAATCTCCCGCGACATCCTCGGCAAAAAAGACACCGACGGCACCCCCCTCGTGGACAAAATCCTCGACACCGCCGGCCAAAAAGGCACCGGCAAATGGACCGTCATCAACTCCCAGGAACTCGGCATCCCCATCACTTTGATGGCCGAAGCCGTCTATTCCCGCTGCGTCTCCGCCCTCAAGGAAGAACGCGTCAAAGCCGCCCGCAAACTCAAAGGCCCGCGCCCCACCATCGCCGCCGGTGCCAAGCCCGAAACCCGCAAAGCCTTCATCGAAGACATCAAGAGCGCCCTCTACGCCTCCAAGATCGTCAGCTACGCCCAAGGCTACATGCTCATGCGCGCCGCCGCGGCCGAGTATAAGTGGAACCTCAACTACGGCGGCATCGCCCTCATGTGGCGCGGCGGCTGCATCATCCGCTCCCGCTTCCTCGGCAAAATCAAGGAAGCCTTCGATAAGAATCCCAAGCTCACCAACCTGATGCTCGACGACTACTTCCGCGGCGAAATCAAGAAGAGCCAAAAGGGCTGGCGCAACGTCGTCGCCACCGCGGCCAAGAAAGGCATCCCCGTCCCCGCCTTCAGCACCGCGCTGTCCTTCTTCGATCAATATCGCAGCGCCGTCCTACCCGCCAACCTCCTCCAAGCCCAGCGCGACTACTTCGGTGCCCACACCTACGAGCGCGTGGACAAACCCCGCGGCGAATTCTTCCACACCAACTGGACCGGTCGCGGCGGACGCGTCTCCTCTTCAACCTATAACGCCTAGCAACAAAATCCGGGTGCCCCGCTCTCACGACAGACAATGTCGTCAGGGTGGGGCCTCACCTTTTCACCTCACCAAAATCGGCCCACAGACCAGCGTTACGATAGGTTCATGAATACCCGCAAGCTGGGCACCGCAACAGTCTTCCCCATCGGCCTTGGCTGCATGGGCATGTCCGGAATGTACGGGCAAACCGACGATAACGAATCCATCCGCACCATCCATGCCGCCATCGACCGTGGCATCACACTCTTCGATACCGGCGATTTTTATGGCATGGGTCACAACGAACTGCTCATTGGGCAGGCCCTGAAACAGCTCTCCCCCGCCGTCCGCGACACGCTCACCCTCTCCGTCAAATTCGGTGCCATGCGCACCCCCAACGGGGCCTGGGGTGGTTTCGATGGACGTCCTGCCGCGGTGAAAAACTTCCTTGCCTACTCGCTGACCCGCCTTGGGGTCTCGCAGATCGGCATCTACCGCCCAGCTCGACTGGACGACAAAATCCAGATTGAAGACACCATTGGCGCAGTCGCGGATATGATTCGCCAGGGATTCGTGAAACAGGCAGCCCTGTCTGAAGTCAGCGTCGAAACAGCACGCCGCGCTCAGGCCATCACGCCAATCACGGACGTCCAACTTGAATATGGCCTATCCACACGGGGCATGGAAGAGAAAGTCTTCCCCGGGCTCCGCGCGCTGGGCATCGGCACGACAGCCTACGGGGTCATCGGACGCGGTCTCCTAAGCGGCTCCAAGCCTCAGGAAAAGGGTGACTTCCGCCGCTTTCTACCCCGCTTCACTGGCGCTAACCTGATCAAGAATCAGACCCTCATCGCAGCCCTGAATGAAGTCGCCGCAGAGCTTGGCGCAACTCCCGTCCAGGCAGCGATCGCATGGGTCATGACCCGCGGTGAAGACATCGTCCCCATCCTGGGCGCACGCACAGTTGTGCAACTTGAAGAATCTTTCGGTGCTCTCGAACTTACCCTCGGGGAAGAGCAGCTGGCTCTTCTTGAGCAGGCAGTCCCCGCATCCGAGGTCGCCGGAACCCGCTATGACAAGCAGGCCATGACCCACCTCGACAGCGAACGCTAGTCCAGACCCGCACAAATCAGGATTTCATCCAGCCCTTTCCCATCAATGAAAAAGAGCCCGCCATCCACCGGCGGGCCTTTTCAATCGAACAAAAAGCTCACCTAACTTGTTTACGAACAACCTCCCGACCTACCTGCTCCACATCCTTACACTCCGACGACGAGTGCTCGTAACCCAGGAGATATTCCGCGCCAGGTAGCCTTGGGGGCGTCCCTCGCGGCGCTGATATGGTCCGGTTTATTGCAGTGAACCGACAGCAGCGTCCCTCCACCCTTTACGCGGCCTTGACCGTGATTCGG
>JAYVOY010000091.1:0-2641 GCA_043757645.1 Verrucomicrobiota bacterium | reverse complement strand
GCGCTCGCGCCGGCGCCACCACCCACGACGGGAGCCGCGGAAACACTGGGTGCCTCGGCCTTCGCCGCGCCGGACGCGCGCGTGATTTCCGGCGGCAGATCGGCGGGCAAAATCGCCTCGCCCTTGGCGACGACGAGCGCGCGTTGCACGACGTTCTCGAGTTCGCGGACGTTGCCGGGCCACGGGTGTTGTTCGAGCAGGCGCAGCGTTTCGGGGAGGATGGCCTTGGGCGGCGCGCCGAGTTTGCGCGCGAATTTTTGGAGGAAATAATTCACCAGCAGCGGCACATCGCCCGCGCGCTCGCGCAGCGGCGGCAGTTGCAGGCGCACGACATTCAGGCGGTAAAACAAATCCTCGCGAAATTTCTTTTCCGCCACGGCTTGTTCGAGCGGCTTGTTCGTCGCGGCGATGATGCGGACATCGACCTGCACCGGCTGATTGCCGCCGACGCGCTCGAAGGTGCCCGACTGGAGCACGCGCAGAATCTTCGTCTGCGTCGGCAAACTCATGTCGCCGATCTCGTCGAGGAAGAGCGTGCCGTGATTGCATTGCTCGAATTTGCCGATGCGCTGGACGGTGGCGCCGGTGAACGCGCCCTTCTCGTGGCCGAACAATTCGCTCTCGAGCAAATTCTCGGGAATGGCCGCGCAGTTGATCGCCATGAACGGTTGCGTGCTGCGTTTGCTGTTGTGATAAACCGCGCGCGCCACCAGTTCCTTGCCCGTGCCGCTGGCGCCCGTGATCAGCGCGGTGGCGTCCGACGCCGCGAGTTGCCCGACGAGTTTGAAAACCTCCTGCATCGATTCGGCGCGGCCCACGATGCCCTGTTCGTAGTCCTCGTTCTCGAGCAGGCGCTGGAAGCTGACGACCTGCCGCATGTCGCGCGCGGCCTGGAGCGCGTGGGCGACGATCTGTTTCAGCTTGGCGATGTCGAAGGGCTTGAGGAGATAATCGTAGGCTCCGAGCTTCATCGCCTCGATGGCGGTTTGCGTGGTGCCGTAGGCGGTCATCATGATGACCAGCAATTTGGAATCGGTCTGGCGCAGCCGCCGCAGCGTCTCGAGGCCGCTGATGCCGCCCATGCGAACATCCATGATCACGAGGTCGGGCTTGAGTTTGGGAATCAGCTTCAGCCCCTCTTCGCCGCTGTTGGCGGGCACGATTTCGATTTCCGCCGAATCAAAAATCCGGCGGAACGAGTACTGCACGTCCGTTTCGTCATCAATCAAAAGGATCTTTTCCATGGATCGTTTGGGGATTTCCGTATCCGACGCGTGACTTTAGGCGCAACGGCGCGGGAAAGGCAGGGGTTTTTTTCGCGGTGAAGTTCGGGGAGGGCGCGGGCGAATCGGCGCGCGCCCGGAGCGGGGCGCGGGGCAAACGCCGCGGCGCGCGCTGGCAACCCGCGGCGCGGGCTGCTACGGTGTCGCGCACTCATTATGAAACCGATGCGCACGCGGGGAATTGGCTGGTTGCTTTTGGTGCTGTGCTTCGGTGCCCGCGAGGTCCGTGGCGCCGATGTCGCGGTTTATGGCGTCCTCAAATCGCAGCAGTTCGTGCAGACGAATGATGCCGCGGCGGCGCCACTGGCCACGGGTGGATTTGCCTTCCATGCGTTTGCCATCGCGACCGGGATCGGGGTCGTGACGAACGCGACCGTCAAGCCGTCAAACGCGACGCCGCCGCACACGTTGCGGCCGCTGGCGGATGGCTTGGGCTGGCTGTATGACGAGCGTTTCGATTCGTCGGGCGCGCTTGATTCCGCGTATCCGAACGGGGCGCTCTTTTCCCCGGTGACCTACACGCTCACGATGAACACGGCGCACGACGGCGTGCGCAGCATTGGCATCGGTTTCACGGTGTTTGGAATTTTCGCCGGCTATCCTCCGGTCGCGCAATGCACCAATGTCACCGCCGCGCAGGCGATCGACACGACGCGCGATTTCACGCTCGGGTGGATGGTGGTGGGCGCGCAGCCGATCGATTTGTTGCAGGTGCTGATTGTGGATGGCGCGAGCAACGTGGTGTACGGATCGCCCGCGCCGTTCGCGCCGGGCGCGCTGACGGGCACGTCCACGACGCTGGTGATTCCGGCGGGGCGGTTGCCGGCCGGGACGAATTTGATCGGCCACATCACGCTCGCGCGGCCCGTGACGCTGCCCAACACGAACTCTTATCCGGGCGCGCTGGGCATCTCCGCCGCGGTGCGCGACGTGCAGTTCCCCATCGTGACGCGGCCCGCGCCGGAGCCGCCGCGGTTGCAATTGCGGACCGTGCTGGGCGGCGCCGTGCGGTTGAATTTTCCGGTCGAGACCAATCGCCTCTACCGCCTCCAACGCAGCCTCGATTTGCAAAGCTGGCTGGAGGTCACGGCGACCAATTCCACGGGCGGCGTGGTGGAGGTGGATGACAGCGGTGCCGCCACGGTGCCGCGGGGATTTTATCGGGTTCGCATCGGGCAGTGAGGAACCGCCGCGTTGGTGGGAGTCACGGGGACGAGACGCCAGCCTTTTGCGCGCGGCAAGTTGGACGGCCGTATTCGGTACGGAGTCCCGCCTTTAGGCTAATGCCTTTCGGGAATTCAGGGGGGGTACCCCCGCAGATGTCCGACCCATCCTGGTAAATGAGGGCATGAAAAAAA
>JAYVOY010000090.1:0-2649 GCA_043757645.1 Verrucomicrobiota bacterium | reverse complement strand
CGCGCGAGGCCGCGTTGTCGGGGCCGAAGGGCATCGCCGTCGCGCCGAATGGCAACGTGTATCTGGCCGACACCGAGAGCCACAGCCTGCGGATGATCGATGTGAAAAAGGGCACGCTCGAATGGCTCGCGGGCACCGGCGAAAAGGGCGACGGCCCCGACGGCGATCCGCTCAAATGCAAACTGGCGCGGCTCCACGGCGTCTTCGTGGACAAGGATGGCAGCGTCTTCATCGGCGACAGCGAAGCCCACCGCGTGCGCGTGTTGCGATGAGGAAGAACGGAAAAATCAGGAAGGCTCGACGGGGAGGGAAATAATCAGGAACGCAGGAAGGCAGGAATGAACAGCCGCGGCCTTCCGGGTGTGATCAAAAGTGGGTGAGGGTTGGCGCGGGAGGGCCAAAGGCCCGGCTCCATACCAGCGTGGGGCAGCGCCCCACGGAAAGCACAAATCCCCCCCGCGAGCGCCAACGGCGCGCCCCAATCCGTTCGCCCGCGGTTGCCCCCCAACCGTTGCCGCCGGGCATGGGACGGGCTTTCAGCCCTAACAAATTTTGGACACCATTTCCTGGGGCGTTGCCCCAGGCTGGTATGAGTTCGCGCCGTTGGCGCTGTGGGGCAGATGGCCACGCGGCGGGTCGGCCACTCGCGCGACCCGGCGCACGGGACGCCACGCTTGCAACCACGAGCTCCCGCCGGGTTTGCTGCCGCGCAGGGTTGGCGAACCATCCGCCGCCGCGGCGGAGCAATGACGTAAAGAACTGAATTCGGCTTTGCATGGTTAATCAGCCACTGGTGTGTCCAGCGGGCTTCAGGAGGCATCGTGTTCAATCCCACCATACTGCTAATACTGGAGTGCCATGTTTCTTGCCGATGGCTGGCGAAACGCCGAACCCTGCCGCATCTGCAATGCACTCGGGTTCCAGCGAGCTGATCGCCTTGCACAAATCGTCTTTGGGAATCGCTCCCACCACGAGAAACGTATCGGTGAACGGCCAACGATCATCCCCAGGGTCGAAATCTACAATCTGCGCATAAACCGCTTGAACGTCTGGGCGGCGAAGCAGGCTGGCAAAAACATCACGAAAGGCGTCCATACTGGGGGACTCTATCCTAGCACGGCCAATAACCCAACCTCGGCCAATTATCGGATCGCGGTCAGTCATCCGATCCCGGCCAATCGAATGGGGGTCGTCGTTGCCGTCAAAGAAGCGCTCGGCTTCGATAAACCACGGCGTCGGCCGGGCAGCCAACTCTGCCTTCAATGCTCTACACTTGGAATCGTCCATTGTCCGCGGTGTTGATGACGCCTAACGCCCCGGAGCTACAGCGGCCCGGCGCGCGGGACGCAATGATTGCAACCGTGACGCCCCCGCCGGGTGCGCTGCCGCGCAGGGTTAGCAGCAGAACCGGGCGGGGAACCTTTGCCAGCGCGGGAATAACAGAACGGTTCGTGGCGTTGGTTTTCACTGGGTTACAATTCCTGTTACTCAGGAAACCACCTTTTCTGAAACCACTGTAGAAAGCGACCTAACCTGCCTTGTGTCTCGGGTCTGACCCAATCAGGATGATCAAACCAGAACACCTCGAAGGTAACCATCAGCTCCCAGGCAGAATAGCGGCGCATGATATCCGGCGGCAACATAAGCATGTGAAACTCGCCCTTTACGCCGTGGGGATACTGCGGAGAGTTGTGATAAATAATGTCCACCCACGGCCTGCGGGAAGACTTGAGCGTCTGCAACCGCTCTGCAAACGGCTGGATCGTCTCGGCCAATGCCCAAAGTCTCTCTGGCAAGTCCGCCTCCGTGTGACTCTTGGGTGAATCAAGCATCCAACTCCATGAAATCTTTTCTGCGTGTCCTTTCTCCTTGCTCCAACTGTGCGACTTCGACTCGCGAATCCTACTTGGCTGCACTCCGAGATGGGTGGTGACAGCCTCAGCTTCATCGGCGGTGTCGCAGATATGCATCAGGCTGACGTGTGAATAGCGAATCATGCGCGTGGTGGCCTAACATCTAATTGTCCGGAACTTGCGAATGCACTGTGCATAAAAAGTCTTCCCGCGTTTCCCGCCCCATCAATACTTCGCCAGCGCTGGCTTTCCCGCGCCGAGGTTCAGCGCCTTGGTGATTTCGCCCGCCTTTGCCAGCATCATGCCCGCCTCGCTGGCGACGGCGATGAATTGGAAGCCCTCGGCCATACGCCGTTGCGCCGCCGCCGCGTCCACGACGTGGATGCCTGCGGCGAGGCCGTTCTGCCGGGCCGTTTTCAAGACGTGGGCCACGGCATCGACGAAGCGGCGGTCGTCGCTCTCGAACACGGGCTTCAGGCCCATGGAATTGTGGAGATCGTTCGGCCCGATGAACACGGCGTCGATGCCTGGCACGCTCAGGATTTCGTCGGCCTTCTCGACCCCGCGGATGTGCTCGATCATGACGACGACGAGAATCTGGTCGTTGGCCTTGGCGTAATAGGTCGCCGCGTCGGTGTCGAAATTCGCCGCGTGCGAGTAGCCGCCGATTGAGCGGTTGCCCCGGGGCGCGTAGAGCGCGGCGTCCACCACGGCCTCGGCCTCGGCGCGGGAGTTGACCATCGGCACGACGATGCCCCACGCGCCGGTGTCGAGGACGCGCTTGATGGTCTCGGCG
>JAYVOY010000089.1:0-2653 GCA_043757645.1 Verrucomicrobiota bacterium | reverse complement strand
TGCGCGTGCTGGCGGCGTTTGGCATCCGCGATCTCGTGCTCACGAATGCTGCCGGCGGCATCAACCGGCGGTTTCGCGCGGGCGATTTCATGCGCCTCACAGACCACATTAATTTTCTCGGCGTGAATCCCCTGCGCGGCCCCGTGCCCGCGGGGCTGACGCGCTTTGTGGATTTGAGCCAGGCGTATGACTTGCGGCTCGGAACGCTGTTGCAGCAAGCGGCGCGGCGTGCGCGCGTGGCGTTGCGCGCGGGAGTTTATCTGGCGGTGTCGGGGCCGAGTTACGAGACGCCCGCGGAAATCCGCGCGTTCGCCAAATGGGGCGCGGACGCCGTCGGCATGAGCACGGTGCCGGAGGCGATTGTGGCGCGGCAATGCGGGCTGGCGGTGGCGGGTTTGTCGTGCCTCACGAATCTCGCGGCGGGCCGCGGCAAAACGCCGCTGTCGCACGAGGAAGTGCTCGCGGCGTCCGCGGAGGCGGGGAAACGCGCGGCGAAGTTGCTGGGGGAATTCGCGAAGATTTATGACCAAAGCCAATAAGCAAAAATTGGTGGCCGCCGCCGTGGCCGCGCGGGCGCGGGCGGTCGCGCCCTTCTCAAATTTTCACGTCGGGGCGGCGCTGCTCACGCGCGCGGGCGAAATCATCACCGGCGCGAATGTCGAGAGCGCGAGCTACGGGCTGACGTGCTGCGCGGAGCGCGTCGCGCTCTTCAAGGCGCTGACCGACGGCCAGCGCGACTTCGTGGCCGTGGCCGTGGCCGCGCGGCGCGACGGCGGCGCGACCCCGTGCGGCGCGTGCCGCCAACTCCTCGCCGAATACGCGCCGCACGCCGTGGTGCTGGTCGTGGACAGCGCGCAACCCGCGCGCGTGCGGCAACACACGCTGGCGAAGTTGTTGCCCGCGGCGTTTTTGACAGTGCCGAAGGGCGGGTGAGAGCGACGGCCGCGGGGGACTCAACCAACGAAAATTCGCGCGCCAAGACTCTGAACTCCCCTGCGGAGCGCCGAGCACCGGCTCGGCGTGTGGCACTGTTTCAGGTTCGCGCCGAGCCGGTGCTCGGCGCTCCGGTTCATGGAACGGGAGAACGACCACTCACAATCCCGGCAGCCGCAAAAAATGCGCGCCCCACTCACCGCGCCGCGCCCTTCAGTTCCCCCGCCGTTCCGCCGACAAGGAGGGGAGGTTTGAGCGCGATGATTTCCATAACTTTTGAGGCGTTTGAAAACGCCGGCTGGCCCGTCATTTTGGCGGACGCCGACGGCAATATCCACCGGGCCAACGGCGCGGCGCGAAAGGAGTTCGGCAAACGTTTGCCGCCCGCCGGCGGCTCGGTCGAATCGTTGTGGCCCGCGGATGGCGGCGACGCGGGACTCGCGTTTTTCATGGCGCTGGCGGACCGCGGCTATCGCACGGGATCACTGCGATTCCTCGCGACTGAGGGCGTGCGGAGCTACACCGTTTCGGGCCTGGCCGGTGACGAGGCTGGCTGCGCGCTGCGCTTGTTGCAACTCTTCCCCGAGGCGGCGCAGCCCGCGGCAGCCGCGGCACCCACGGCACCCGCGGCGCGTTCGGACGCCGCCGAGCAGGCCGCCGTGCAAAAGCAAAAACTCGATTGCGCCCTGCAATTGACCCGCAACGTCGCGCTCGATTTCAACAACGCGCTCACCAGCATTCTCGGTCACACGTCACTCGTGTTGAGCCAAATGCCCGGCGACAGCGCGTGGCGCGGCTCGCTGCTCGAGATCGAAAAATCCGCCGAAAAAGGCGCGGAAATCGCCCACGATCTCGCGGTGTTCAGCAGGCAGGAAAAGGATCAGCGCACGCAGCAGGCCGGGAATTTGAACAACTTGTTGCGCCGCTCGGTGGAACTTTTCAAGACACCCGCGCTCGCCAGTTTGCTGTGGAAATTGCGCCTCGAAAGCCGGCTCTACACGGTGAATTTCGACGAGGCGAAAATGCAGCAGGCCTTCGTGAAAATCCTCGAAAACGCGTCGCAGGCCGTGGGCAAGGAGGGCCACGTGATGGTCATCACGAACAATCAGGACATCACCGAACCGAAGCAAATCGGCAGCGTGCATCTGACGCCCGGCTCGTATGTCGCGGTCGAGATTTGGGACAATGGCTGCGGCATTCCGGCGGGGGTTTTGCCACGCATCATCGAGCCGTTCTTCACCACGAAGCCCGGTCATCGCGGCCTCGGCCTCGCGTGGGCCTACGGCATAATCACCAATCACGGCGGGCACCTCGCGATCACCAGCGAGCCGGGGAAAGGGACTTCGGTGATCGTCTATTTGCCCGCGCAGGCGAAGATCGTGCGGGAGAATAATCTCAAGGATGACGAACTCCGCGGCAGCCAAACCATCCTCATGGTCGATGACGAGGACCTGCTGCTGACGATGGGGCAGATGATTTTGTCCTCCTACGATTACCGCGTGCTGACCGCGAACAACGGCAAGCGGGCCTTGGAAATTCTCGCGTCCCACGCGGACAGAATCGATCTCGTCATCACCGACCTCGTGATGCCGAACATGAGCGGCCGCGAGTTGATCGAGCAGATTCGCATCGTCGCGCCCGAGGTGCGGACGATTTGCTCCAGCGGCTACGTGCGCTCCAACGCGAACGAGGGCGACGAGGACGCGTATCTGCAAAAGCC
>JAYVOY010000088.1:0-2662 GCA_043757645.1 Verrucomicrobiota bacterium | reverse complement strand
GCGAGCCGCGAGCCGTCATAAACCACCGTGACGTGCTGCCACGCGTCGGGCGCGAGCGCGGCCTCGGTCTCGACACGCAGCGCGTCGTCGAGCCAGCGTTTCGTGAGATAGACCTGCACCCGCCCGCCCTTGAGATGCACGCTGTAGCCCTCGGAATCCGAGGCGAAACCCGAGTCCGCATCCTGCTCGACCATGCGCGAAATGATCGCGCCGCCATTCGTGCCGCGCGGCTGAATCCATGCCGCCAGCGTGAACTTGTCGAGGAAACCAAAGCTCCCGACATCGCCGCAATTCACGAAGCGTTGTCCGTCAAACTCCGCCGCCGCCACGCCGCCGCGCCGCCACGGCGCGAACGCGCCCGCGCCCGCCTCGAAGGTCGCCGGCGCATTGGTCCCCGCGGCGCTCGCGAGCGCGCCGTTCAACTCGAAGCGCGCCTGCAACCCATCGGTGAGCGTCCAGTCCAGCGGCGGCTCCGCGCCAAGCGATTTTTCCCACGCAATCTGGCGCGAGTGAATTTCCGACTGCATTTCATCGAAGCCCCGCGTGGCCGCCGCGAGCTTCGCGTCGAGCGCGGCGAGTTCCGCGACTTGCGCATCCGTCGGCGACGCCACGACCGGCGGCGAGTTGCCGGTTTTCACCGCGCGCCCTTTCTCCGGCACGTTGTTGAAAAACGCGAAGAGTTGGTAGAACTCGCGCTGCGTGAGCGGATCGTATTTGTGATCGTGACACCGCGCGCAGCCAGCCGTCAGCCCGAGCCACACCGTCGCCGTCGTGTCCACGCGATCCACCACGTATTCGACCGCGTATTCGGCGGGCACGATGCCGCCCTCGGCGTTGCCGCGATGATTGCGATTGAAACCCGTCGCGATGCGCTGCGCCAGCGTCGCGCCCGGCAGCAAATCGCCCGCGAGCTGCTCGATCGTGAATTGGTCGAACGGCAGATTGCGATTGAACGCGTCAATCACCCAATCGCGCCAGCGCCACATCGTGCGCTCGCCGTCGCTTTGGTAGCCGCTCGTGTCGGCGTAACGCGCCGCCTCGAGCCAGCGAATCGCCATGCGCTCGCCGTAGCGCGGCGACGCGAGCAGACGATTCACGACCGTCTCGTACGCGCGCGGCGACGGGTCCGCGAGAAACGCGTCCACCTCGGCCAGCGTCGGCGGCAGGCCCGTCAAATCGAGCGTCACGCGCCGGATGAGCGCGGGCTTCTCCGCTTCGGGCGACGGGGCGAGACCCTCGCGGGCGAGGCGGGTGAGGATGAACGCATCGACGGGGTTGGGGGACGTGAAGAAGTAATTAGTAAGAGAGTAATTAGTAATTAGTGGGGAAGTAATTAGTGGCTTCGCGGCGGCGGGATCGCGAACTCCGGCCAACTGATTACTAATCACTGGTATTGCCTCTCTGCGCGGCGCAATGAACGCCCAATGCCGCTCCCACTTCGCGCCCTGCTCGATCCAGCGCCGCAGCAACTCGAGCTCGCGCGCCGCGAGCTGACGCCCCGATTTCGCGGGCGGCATGTGATCGTCGGCGTTGGGGGTCGTGATGCGGCGATAGAGTTCGCTCTGCTCGGGCTTGCCGGGAATCAGCGTGGAAATTTTCTCGCGCCGCGCGAATGCGCCGTCCTCGGTGTCGAGCCGCAGGCCCGCCTTGCGCTTGGCCGAGTCCGGCCCGTGACACTGGAAACACGCGTCGGAAAGAATCGCGCGAATGTCGCGGTTGAACTCGATGACGCGCGGCAACTCCTCGGACGCCCCGCCGCGCGCGCCCGCCGCGGACGCCACCGCCACCACGCCCGCCAGCGCGGAAAGCAACGCCCGCCGGGGCCAAATGCGCATCAAGGGATTCACGCGGCGGAGCGTAGCGGCTTCGTCGTGGCACGCAAGACGCCCCACAAACACCCACGCACCGGCAATTTTCACGCTGCCCGCGCGTGCGAAAGCGCCGTCGCCCAATTTGTACTGCGGTGGCAGAGCGCAGCGGCGACACCGCTTTCGCCAACCCGCGATCTACTTGCACCCGTAACACACCGATTCCCCGCAGCGCCAAGCCGTAACCATGCAGTTGTAGCGCCGCCGTCCCGGCGGCTCACCGCGTGGCAAGTCCGCGAGGTCGAATCGGCTGAGGATTCCAATTTCCCTGCCCGCTTCGGGCCACGGTTGAGAGAAGTTCGCGCGCCGCAGTTCGGGCATCGTGAGCCGCCGAGACGGTGGTGGTCCGAGATTGCAGCGCAATTCCAGCGTTGCCCCGTCCCGCGTGGCGGCGACACTCCGCGCCACCAGCCATCACACCGCCATTCACATTCACCCCGCCAGGCTTGATGAAAAACACCCGCCGTCATTTCTCCGCCACGTCCACACGCCACCCGTCCCTCGCGCTGTTGCTCACGCTTTTCGTCATTCACACACTCTCCATTCACGCCGCCAGCAAGCGTCCCGACGCGCCGTTGCCTCCCGGCATCAGCCTCACGGACGCGCGGGGTCGCGACAACGGCGTGCGCTTCGTGGACCTCAATGGCGACGGGTTCGACGACCTGGTTTTCTCCAACCCCGAGCGTTACGCGATCTACCTTTTCAACGACGTCGAGCGCAAGGGACTCGGCTGGACCCTCGGCTGGCCGCATCTGATTCGCGAGGGCAAGGCCGGCGATGCGAACGCGCTGCCG
>JAYVOY010000087.1:0-9852 GCA_043757645.1 Verrucomicrobiota bacterium | reverse complement strand
ACGCTGGATAAATCCGGCGCGTGTTCGCGGGCGCAGCCGCTGCGGCCGGGACGGCCGCGCTCCCCCCGATCAGTGCCGCGTAGAGCGTGGCGCGGCAGAATTCAAAGATTGTAGGAGCCGACGTAAGGAGGCTCTGACTTTCGGGGGGAAGAAGTTAGAGCCTCCTCACGTCGGCTCCCACATAGAATGGCCTGCCACGCGGCGCACGCCTTGTCCGCGTCGTCGCCAAGGAGGACGAGGGCTTCATTGACCCGGTCAGGGGTTTTGCCGATCCTCGCACCCACGAATGAACCGCGCCGAACTGCTGGCCACCGCGTGCGATTCCACGATCACCTGGGATTTCGTCATCATCGGCGGCGGCGCGACGGGTCTCGGGATTGCCGTCGAAGCCGCGGCGCGCGGGTATCACGTCGTGCTGCTGGAGCGCGGGGATTTCGCGCAGGGTACTTCGAGCCGCAGCACCAAACTCATTCACGGCGGACTGCGTTATCTGCGGCAGGGAAATTTCCGGCTCGTTTCCGAATCGCTCGCCGAGCGCGGCCAACTGCTGCGCAACGCGCCGCACCTCGTGCGGCCGCTCAACTTCGTGCTCCCGACGGGCGGTTGGTGCGAGACGGCATTCTATGCCGCGGGCTTGAAACTCTACGACCGCCTCGGCGACCAAAACGGTGTCGGCGCCTCACGCATTCTCAGCGCCCGCGAGACGCTGGCGCTCGCGCCCACGCTGCTCCCGGCCCGCGCGCGCGGCGGACTCGCCTACACCGACGCGCAATTCGACGACGCGCGACTCGCATTGGCGCTCGCGCAAACCGCCGCCGCTCTCGGCGCGGCCCCGCTCAATCACGTCGGTGTGCAATCCCTCGTGAAGCGCAACGACCGCGTGTGCGGCGTCCGCGCGCGCGACGAGGAAACGGGCTGCGAGTTCGAACTGCGCGCCAAAGTGGTCATCAACGCCACCGGCGTTTTCGGCGATGTCATCCGCCGCATGGACGCGCCGGAAGCCGCGCCCACGCTCGCGCCGAGTCAGGGCGCGCACCTGGTGCTGCCGCGAAAATTTCTCCCCGGCGACACCGCCGTCATCATTCCACGCACCGCCGATGGCCGCGTGTTGTTCGCGATTCCGTGGCAAGGCGTGGTGCTGCTCGGGACCACGGACACTCCGGTGAACACGCTCGAAACCGAGCCGCGACCCTTGCCCCAGGAAATTGAATTTCTCCTCGATCACGCCGCGCGTTACTTCACCCCCGCACCAACCACCAGCGACATTCTCAGCGTCTTCGCGGGCTTGCGTCCGCTGGTGAAATCCGACCGCGCCACTGCGCGCGCGCCGCGCGACCACGCGCTGCTCGTGTCGCCGTCGGGCTTGGTCAGCATCAGCGGCGGCAAGTGGACGACCTATCGCAAGATGGGCGAGGACGCCGTGAACGCCGCCGAGCGCGCCGCGAATTTTTCGCCCCGCGAATCGCGCACCGCCCAGCTTCCTTTGCGCGACACCGCCACCGCGGAGATCGAGAAACTCCTTCGCAACACGCCCGAGCTTGCGACGCCGATTCATCCGCGCCTTGGCGTTCGCCGCGCCGAGGTGGTTTGCGCCGCGCGGCACGAGATGGCCCGCACGGTCGAGGATGTTTTGTCGCGCCGCACGCGCGCGTTGATTCTCGACGCCCGCGCCAGCATGGAGGCCGCGCCCGCGGTCGCCACGCTGCTGGCCGCCGAGTTGGGCCGCGACAAATCCTGGGCGCGCGCGCAGGTGGGCACTTATTGCAATCTGGCCCGCGGCTATTTACCAAGTGCGCCGCCCGCATGAACCCGATACTCGAACACAACCGCAAAGCCTGGGATGACCGCGTGCGCCAGAACAAAGCGCACACGAATCCCGCGACCGACAAGGATTTTGAAAACCCGCTGCGCGCCGTCGATGGCCGCGGCTGGCTCGGGCCGGACGTGCGCGGCAAACGCATCCTGTGTCTCGCGAGTGGCGGCGGTTATCAAAGCGTCCTCTTCGCCGCGGCGGGGGCCATCGTCACCGTGGTGGACATCAGCGGCGAAATGCTCGCACTCGACCGCCGCGTCGCCGCCGAGCGCGGCCTGAGCGTCACGACGATCGAGGCTTCGATGGAGGATTTGCCGACGCTCGCCGATGCGAGTTTCGACATCGTGTCGCAACCGGTGAGCACCTGTTACGTGCCCGATGTTCACCTCGTTTACCGCGAGGTCGCGCGGCTGTTGCCGCCCGGCGGGCTGTACGTGAGCCAGCACAAACAGCCGATCAATTTGCAAACCGACGTGAGTTCCACCGCGGGCGGTTACCTCGTGCGCGAGCCGTATTATCGCAACGGCTCGCTGCCGCCCGCGACGCCGTCCCGCACTCGCGAGGCGGGCACGCTGGAATTTTTGCACTGCTGGGACGAACTCCTCGGCGGCTTGTGCCGCGCGGGTTTTGTGATCGAAGACCTGCGCGAGCCGCGCCACGACGACGAAAAAGCGTGGCCCGGAAGTTTCGGCCACCGCAGCCGTTTCATCCCGCCCTACGTGCGCCTCAAGGCGCGGCGCGTGACCACCGCTCCCAGCGCGTCGCCGCGACCGTCATCGCCCCCGTCGCTCTGGACGCCCGCCGCAACATGAGCCTGCCGCCGTTCCTCCGCGCCCACGCCGGCGGCACGCGCCTCGCGATCAAGCTGCAACCGCGCGCGAGTCGGAATGAAATCGGCGAAGCGCTCGGCGATGAATTGAAAATCAAAATCACCGCGCCGCCCGTGGATTCCGCGGCGAACGAAGCGCTCGTGCGCTGGCTCGCGAAATTGCTCGGGTGTCCGCGCGGCGCGGTGCAACTCGTGCGCGGGCAGACTTCGCGCCACAAGGCCGCGGCCATCGCGGGCCTTGCGCCGGAGACCGTGCTGGCGCGGCTCGAGGCGGTACGCTGAGGCCGCCGACAATCAGGAATTTGTTTGGCTCGAAAACGCCGGAGTCGTGAAACTCGCGCCCATGAACGATGCCAAGAAACCCCACCTCGCTGTCGTGTTCACCGGCGGCACCATTTCCATGCGCGTGGATCCGCAGGCGGGCGGCGCGGTGCCCGCGTTGTCGGGAGCGGAAATCCTCGCGTTGATCCCCGCGCTGGACCAACTCGCGACGGTGACCGTGGTCGAGTTCGCGCGCGTCGCGGGACCGCACATCACGCCGCCGCTCATGTTGGAATTGAGTCGCGTCGTTGCGGCGCAACTCGCGGATGAATCCGTGTGCGGCGTGGTCATCACCCACGGCACCGACACGCTCGAGGAAACGGCTTACCTGCTTGATCTCGTCCTCGCCTCGGAAAAACCCGTCGTGCTCGTCGGCTCGATGCGGAACGGTTCGGAACTCGGCTGGGACGGTCCGGCGAATTTGCACTCCGCCCTCCGCGTGGCCATCGATCCCGCGGCCCGCGGCCTCGGCGTGCTGGTCGTGATGAACGATCAATTGCTCGCCGCCGCCGAGGCGACCAAGACGCACACGGAGGCCGTGGACACGTTTCAAAGCCGCGACTTCGGCGCGCTCGGCATCGTGGACAAAGACCGCGTCATCGTGTCGCGCCGCCGCGCCGCGCGCGAGCACCTCGCCGCGACGCAACTGGAGGAACGCGTCGAGATCGTGAAGTTGTCCGCGGGCAGCGATGGCCGGCTGATTCGTTACGCGGTGGAAGGCGGCTTGCGCGGATTGGTGATCGAAGGTCTGGGCCGCGGCAACGCGCCCGTGACGGCGATTGCGGAAGTCGAATGGGCCGTGCGCAGCGGCATCCCGGTGGTGCTCACCTCGCGTTGTCCGCGCGGTCGCGTGCTCGACACCTACGCGTATCCGGGCGCGGGGCGGCAGTTCAAAAAACTCGGCGCAATTCTCGGCGGCCTGACGCCCAGTCACAAAGCGCGGATCAAGCTCATGCTCCAACTCGGCGCGGGCGCGAGCCTCGCGGAAATTCGGGAATCGTTTGAAGGGCCGGGCTGAACACGATCCCCGCAGTGGGAGTTTGCCATCCTCAGAGCGCGACCTTCAGGTCGCTTCGACGCTCCTCTGCCCGCGACTTTCTCAGACGTAACCACGCAATTGATGGACCGCCGCCGTCCCGGCGGCTCACGGCGTGGGATAGTCCGCGGGGGCCAATTGTCCGCGCGCTTTTGATTCACTATTCCGTGCGCCTTTTGGGCGCGGAAAATCCGCGCGTTCGCCCCGTTGGGACGGGGTGAGCCGCCGGGACGGCGGCGGGACGGCGGCATCGTTACGGCTCAGACGCCAAAACGTGCGGACGCTGAAGCGGCGCAAACGCCGCGCTCCGGTTTCACGCCGCGTTGCGAGGCGAGTCTGCGGCGCATTTTTCAAAATCACGCAAACGCCGCCGTGATCGCCTTCGCCGTGCCCGCAACGCCGGTGAGGCGCTCGGGGCGGCCATTGTGCTCGAAGAAGAGGTCGTCATTCGCCAGACCCAGCGCGTGCAAAATCGTCGCGTGAAAATCCTTCACCGGATGCGGCTCAATCGCGGCGCGCAGACCGATTTCGTCCGTGCCACCAAGGCTTTGCCCGCCCTTCACGCCGCCGCCCGCGAGCCAGCCGGTGAAACCGTAGGGATTGTGATTGCGGCCCGCGCTGCCCTGCATCATCGGCGTGCGCCCGAACTCGCCGGCCCACACGATGAGCGTGTCGTCGAGCAGCCCGCGCTGCTTGAGGTCGGTGAGCAGCGCGCCGGTGGCTTGATCGGTCTGGTGCGCGTTGCGCTCGGCGTAGTCCTTGTTGCTGTCGTGGCCGTCCCAGCCGTATTTGTCCACGCCCTGATACACCTGCACGATGCGCACGCCGCGTTCGAGCAGGCGCCGCGCGAGCAGGCACTGGCGGCCATACTGCGCCTTGATTTTCTTGGCGTCGTTCACGCCGTAGAGTTCGAGCGTCGCGGCGGACTCGCCGGACAAATCGCCGACATTCAGCGCCTCGGATTGCATCCGATACGCGAGTTCGTAACTCGCAATCCGGCCATCCAGATCAAGCAGGCCGGGCCGCGCGTCCCGATGCGGTTTGTTGAACGCTTGAATCAAATCCAAGGTGTCGCGCTGCGTCGCGGCGAATTCCGCGGGCGGCTTCAAATTGAAAACCGGCTCGCCCTCGTGGCGGAACTTGGTCGCCTGAAATGCCGCGGGCAGAAATCCATTCGACCAATTCGCCGTGCCGCCAAAACCACCGACCTGAAACAACACCACGAAGCCCGGCAGATTTTGATTCTCCGAGCCGAGGCCATAAGTGAGCCACGAGCCGACACTCGGCCGGTCGCCGAGGATCACGCCGGTGTTCATCTGATACGTCGCGGGCGCGTGATTCGAGGAATCGCAGTGCAGCGATTTGATGAAACAAATGTCATCCACGTGCCGCGCCGTGTGCGGCATCAACTCGCTCACCCACGCGCCGCAGCGACCGTGCCGCGCCCATTTCCACGGGCCGGCCATGAGTTCGTTCTTCGAGGAATTGAACACGCCGCCGACCTTGTCCTTGAGATTTCGGATGCTGTCGGGGATGGGCTTGCCGTGGAGTTTGTGCAACTCGGGCTTGTGATCGAACAAGTCCATGCTCGGCGGCGCGCCGTATTGGAAGAGCCAGAGCACGCGCCTGGCCTTCGCCGCGAAATGCGGCTGACGCGGCGCGAGCGGGTTCATCAAATCAACGCGCCGGTTCTGCGCGAAGTTCTGCGCGCGCGCGGAATCGGCGAGCAACGCGGAGAGCGCGAGCGCGCCCGCGCCGCCGCCGGCGCGGAGGAGAAAATCACGACGCGAGCGAACGGAGGCAGAAATCGGCTGGCTCATTTTCCCTTGGAGGATTTCCCGGGCGGCGGGCGGCGCTCGAATTTCAGCAGCGCGTTATCGAGTTGCAGCAGCAGCTTCTCGCGCTGGTGGGCGGCGTTTTCACGCTCGTGCGCGACATTGTCACGCTCGCGTTGCATCTCGAAGGCGAG
Organism: Verrucomicrobiota bacterium; assembly: GCA_043757645.1. GTDB lineage: Bacteria > Verrucomicrobiota > Verrucomicrobiia > Limisphaerales > BJHT01 > BJHT01. The sequence goes on along the minus strand of JAYVOY010000087.1, from coordinate 3,884 downwards.
ACGTTCGAGCTGCTCCTTCAGCCGCTCGCAACCGGCTTCCATCTCGGCCACTTTCGTCTCAACCCTTTCGAGCCGTTTCCAGAGGTCGAAGCCACGCCCCATCATGTTTGCGATAGCACGCCACATAATCACCGGGCCAACTGCGCCAAAAGCTTCTCGATGCGTTCGGATCTGGCGGCGGAAGCCTTGCGCCGCCGCTCCCATTCCTGGTCGCGCTCGGCCATCCGCTGCTGGATGACCGAGACTTTTTCATCGTAGTCCCGCAATGCGGCCCAAAAGTCCGCCTCGGTCACCTCGGCTTCTTTCGCAATGGTCAGTGTCTTGGTTGGCATGGCCGGAAATTAGTTGGTGCGTTGGAACGCGTCAACGAAACGCCCGGAAACCCGCGTGCCCGGGGCACTCTGCGGGGATCGCGCTGACGGGGCTGAAATTGAAAAGCGCGGCACGCCAGAACCGCGCGGGCACCGGGCGACAAGGTTCAATCCACATACACAAATTCGTTCACGTTCAGCAGCGCGCGGCAAAACTCGGGCAGCGCCGCCTTGCCATGCTTCGCGAGAAACGCGCCTGCCTGCTGACGCTCGGCGGCGCTGGGCGCGCGACCGAGCGCGAGCCACACGGCGCGCTCGATTTGTTTCGCCGCTTCTTCACCGGCTTCGCGGACGACGCGTTCAGCGAATGCCTTCGCGGCGCGTTGGGAGAAATCGCTGTTCAACAAATTCAACGCCTGCGGCGCGACCGTCGTCACGTCGCGGCGCGCGCACGAGAGCGACGTGTCCGGCAGATCGAAGGCTTGCAGGAACGGCAGCGGCAGGCAGCGCTTCTGGACGAGGTAAAGCGAGCGCACATCGCAGTCGGCTTCCTTGTCCGCATACCAGCCTTGGCGACGACCGCTGTCCTTGCCTTCGAGGCCCTCGAGCACGCCGGGTTGCGCGCGGAGGATTTCGTCGGGCAGCGGCGGCCAAAGCGGTTTGCCACCCGCGTGCGGGCGCAGCTTTCCCGACACAGCGAGCAAGGTGTCGCGCATCGTCTCGGCATCGAGACGGCGCGGGTTTTGCCGCCAGAGCAGTTTGTTGTCCGGGTCGATTCGCGATGCTGTAGGAGCCGACGTGAGGAGGCTCTGCCCTTTTCCCGAAACTGGCGTGAGCCTCCTCACGTCGGCTCCCACAGAGTCCTGCCGATACGCCGCGCTCGTCACTATCAAGCGGTGCATCGCCTTCACGGACCAACCCTGCGCGACGAACTCCGTCGCGAGCCAGTCGAGCAACTCGGGATGCGTGGGCCGCGCGCCCGCGTAGCCGAGGTCGTTCGGATTCGCGCAGAGCGCGGTGCCGAAGTGATGCTGCCACAGACGATTCACCAACACGCGCGCGGTGAAGGGATTATCCGGCGACGCAATCCACTCCGCGAGTGCGAGACGGCGACCCGTGGTGCCGTCGCGCGGAGCTTTCACCTTCGCCGGATTCGGATCGAAGACGCTGGGAAAGCCCGGCAGCACCTCATCGCGCGGCTCGGTGAAGTCGCCTTGGAAGAACAACTTCGTCGGCTCCGCGCTGCCGTCGCTCACGGCCATCGCGACGGTGAACGCGCGCTTTTGTTTCTTGAGTTCATCCACTTTCGCAGTCGCGGCGGCGTGGAGTTTTTTGCCCGCGTCGTCGAGCGCCGCGAGGGCGTCCTTGTCGTTGACCTTCAGTTTCTCCAAATGCGGCGCGAGCTTCTTCTTCGTCGCCTCGTCGCGCTTGGCTTCGTCGGTCTTGAGCAATTCCTGAATGTCGGCGGGCAGTTTGGCGAGGCGCTCGTCCCGCAGTTTTTTGCGCGCGGGCCAGAGCGCGTCGTCCGCGGCTTTCTGCGCGTCGGCGATTTGTTTTTCCACGCCGGCGTTGTGCGCCTTGATGGCGTCCTGCTCCGGCGCGAGATCAATGGCCGCGTCGTCGCGCGACTTCAGCGCGGCGAAAAAGGCGCGGAGCCGGAAGTGATCCGTCTGCGAGAGCGGGTCGTATTTGTGGTCGTGACAATTGCAGCACGAAAAAGTCAGGCCGAGAAACGCGCTGCCCGTCGTGTTCGCGAGATCGGCCATCAGGTCGTTCCGCGCCTTGCGTTCCTCCTGAAAAATGCTCGCGGTGCTGTCGTAAGTGCCGAGGCGCAGAAAGCCCGTGGCGATGAGCGCGTCGGCCTCGGTGGCGTTGCGCGGCGCGGCGGCGACAAGTTCGTCCCCGGCAAGTTGCTCGCGGATGAAGCGGTCGTAGGGCTTGTCCGCGTTGAACGCGCGCACGACGTAATCGCGGTAACGCCACATCTCGGGGCGAAACTCGTCGCGCTCGTGGCCGTTGGTGTCCGCGTAACGCACGACATCGAGCCAGTGCCGCGCCCAACGCTCGCCGTAGTGCGGGCTGGCGAGCAGCGTCTCGACGAGTCGCTCGTAGGCGTCGGCGGATTTGTCGGCGACAAACGCGAGCACCTCCTCCGGCGTCGGCGGCAGACCGAGCAAATCGAAATACAACCGCCGAATCAAAGTCGCGCGGTCGGCCGCGGGCGCGAACGCGAGATTTTTCTCGGCGAGCTTGGCGAGGAGAAAGGCGTCGATGGAATGCCGAGTGGCGAATGACGATTGACGAACTTGCGGAACGGCGGGGCGCACCGGTTTCTTCAGCGACCACAAATCCAGCCGTTCACCGCGCCAGATTTTCCGGATGGGGTTTTCGGGATCATTCCACGCGTCGCCGAGGCGCTTGGCGGGCGCGGCGCTTTTCAACGCGAGCTGGCCACTGCCGGGCGCGTAGGCGTCGAGGCTCGCGCGGTCGGGGCCGAGAATGACGCTGTCGAAAAACGCTTCCTCGCCCTTGTCGCACGTGGGCGCGAGGCCGGTGAGCGTGCAATTGCCGAGGTCTTTCCAGAGGTCCGCGGTCACGACGGTCCACGCGGTCGGCGCGGTATCCGCGACGGAGATCGCGGCCCAGCCGGTCGTGTTTGGACCGGCGACGTAGCGGCCCTTGGGGTCTTTGGCGTCGGGCCATTGACCGCTGCGGGCCAGCTCGAACATCACGCTGCCGCCGCCGCGTTTCTTCCACGCGAACCGCAGAAAACGCATCTGGCCCGGCTGCGGCGCCTCGCGAATCTCGAAATTCCAACCGGGAATTTTCGGCGCCTCGCGTTGCAGCGGCGTCATGCCCAGCGCGGCTTTGCCGGCAAAAACATCATCGGTCACGAGCCGCGCGCGGCCGTCGCCCTTGGTGAACACCGCGAGAAATTCCTCCTCGTCCTCGAACAACACCGCGACCGGCTCGGGCCACGGCGCGCCCGCTTTCACCCACGCCTCGAGGGCGGTGATGTCTTTGTCGGTGAGCTTTTCCTTCGGTGGCATCGCGAGTTCTTTCGTCGCGTGGCGGACGGCTTGAAGAAGCAGGCTCTTGCCGGTGTCGCCGGGGATGATCGCGGGTCCGGTCTCGCCGCCCTTCAGAATTGCGGCGCGGGAATCGAGGCGCAGCCCGCCCTTTTGTTTTTCCGCGCCGTGGCATTGGAAGCATTTGTTTTCCAGCAGCGGGCGGATTTGTTGGGCGAAAAGATTTTCCGCGGTCGGCCGAGCCGACGGCGCGGCGGCCGCCGTGAAGGTCAGGGCAAAAGCGAGAACCCAAAAGTTTAGAAACCAATGATTCATGGTGTTGTAAACGGTGCGAGCCGGTGTTGGACGGGGCCTGAATGCCGGGCTTCAAGAATGTTCCCGCAATGCGTTTTGTGGAATGTGAAAGGACTTTCGCTGAAGCCGAATTCCGAAGCAGGCGCGGCGCGAGCCGCGGATGGAACGGGCAACCTGCCGGTGCCACCCATTCCTGTTTCGGCGTTCAGGCTGAACCGTAACTATGGAATGGGCGAACCGCCGCCGTCTC
>JAYVOY010000086.1:0-2667 GCA_043757645.1 Verrucomicrobiota bacterium | reverse complement strand
CGAACGCCAGCACCAACACGATCGCCGTGATCCACCAGAGCGGCTTGATCCCCGCGGGTTTGATCTCGCGTCCGAACTCGCGGCGAACGTACTCGTCGTAAGCGAAGTTCTCGTCGGGCAGTCCGAGATCAGGCCCGGTCGCGTCGGCGTCCTCCTTCCAGCCCGTTTCGTGATCCGCGCCGCAGCCCGGGCACGCGAGGGCGTTACGCGGCACATCCTCGCCGCAGATGGGGCATTCGGCGGGCGGGCGGCGCGGGGAGGGTTTGCGGGCCATGGCGGGCGGTGGGGTTGGGGAAAATGTTTTCGAACCGCGAACAAATAATTGTCCCGCGTGGGTACGCGAGGCGGGGGAAATCTTCAAGCCCCGGTTCGCGAATGGCGCGCACCGACGCTTGCGTCGCCGCGGCACCAAACTAGTTTCCGCGGGCTGGCCGTTCGAGAGCCTGGCGCGCGGCCGTTCGGTGGACGAAGAATGCGCGCTGGCACCGCGCCGGTGGCGGATAAACAATTCGACAATTCGAGAACACGAGCCTGACTGAACCCATGAAAAACGAGAACTTGCGCGGCGAACTGGCGACGCTGGGTGGCGGTTGCTTTTGGTGCGTCGAGGCGGTGTTCGAGCGGTTGGCGGGCGTGAAAGCCGTGGTGAGCGGCTACGCGGGCGGCGCGACGGACAACCCCACGTACGAGCAGGTTTGCTCGGGGACGAGCGGGCACGCGGAGGTCGTGCAAATCGAGTTCGATCCGTCCGGGATCACGTTCGAGCAGTTGCTCGCAGTGTTCTGGGAGGCGCACGACCCGACGACGTTGAACCGCCAGGGCGCGGACGCCGGCACGCAATATCGCTCGGTGATTTTTCACCGCGACGAGGCGCAGCGTGTCGCCGCTGAAAAATCGAAGGCCGCGGCCGCCGCCCATTTTTCCCGGCCCATCGTCACGGTGATCGAACCGCTCCCGAAATTTTTCCCCGCCGAGAAATATCACCAGGATTATTTCCGCCTGAATGCGAACCAGCCTTATTGCCGCGCGGTGATTCGTCCGAAGTTGGAAAAGCTGGCGGTGAAATTTCAGCGGGGTTGAGCGCGTGGAAAAGCGTGCGCGGAGCGCCGCCGTCTCGGCGGCTCACACCGTCCAAACGGGGCGAACGCACGGATTTTCCGCGGCCCAAAATGCTCACTGAATAGTGAACCAAAAGTTCGCGGACAATTTGCCCCTCGGACTTTCCCACACCGGGAGCCGCCGAGACGGCGGCGGTCCGCCCATTGCATCGTTACGGCTGAGAATCCCACGAGCTAGTGGACGTTGAAGCGACCTGAAGGTCGCGCTCCCGGCCCGCCTCAAAATCGGCTTCGCAATTCGGTTCCACCCACGCTTCCCAATTCTCACCCGGCGTGTGGCCTACACCTGCTGGGTCAGCGCGCTGCCCGCTTTCAGCAGCTTCTGCGCATCCGCGTCCGAGCGGGCTTCGGCGTAGATGCGGAGGATCGGTTCGGTGCCGGAGCCGCGCAGCATGAGCCAGGTGCCGTCCTGCGCGACGAACTTCACGCCGTCGTAGGATTTCACGTCGGCGACGGCGGAGCGCAGCAGGCGGGCGGGCGGATTGTTTTTGCAGAAGTCCATCAGCGCGCCGCGTTTCTCGAGGGGGAAATGAATGTCGTTCCGCGCGTAACGATGCGGGCCGTATTGCCGTTCGAGCGCGGCGAGCAGCTTGTTCACGGGCTGGCGTTCGGTCGCGAGCATTTCGAGCAGCATGAGGCCCGCGAGAATGCCGTCGCGCTCGGGGACGTGGCCGGGGAAACCGATGCCGCCACTCTCCTCGAAGCCGAGGAGCACGCCGCCCTTGATCATTTCCGCGCAGATGTATTTGAAGCCCACGCCGGTCTCGACGAGTTCGAGTCCGTGCGCGGCGCACATTTTATCAACCATCGACGTCGTGGTGAGCGCCTTGACGACGCGGCCGGTCGCGCGGCGGTTGCGGATGTAATGATTCAACAGCAGGCAAATGAGCTGGTGCGTGCTGAGTGGATTGCCGCGGCCATCCATGCCGCCCACGCGGTCGGCGTCGCCATCCGTGACGAGGCAAATATCGTGCGGATGCTTCTGCAAATAGGCCGTGGTGCGCGTGTAATTTTTCGCGACGGGTTCGGGATTGATGCCGCCGAAATTGGGATCGTGCGCGGCATTCAGTGTCGTGACGCGGCACGTCGTGCCCGCCAGCAACGCATCGAAGCAACCCGCGCCGACGCCGAACAACGGATCGTGCGCGAAGCGGAGTTGCGATTTCGCGATGAGTTTGAAATCGACGAGTTTTTTCACCGCGGCGTAATGCGCGGCGCGTAAATCCCGCACGACGACCGTGCCCGCGGCCTTGGCCTGCGCGAGCGGCGTGGCGCGCACGGGATTTTTGTCGAGGCACGCTTCGACGGCCTGGCAGATGGCGGGTTCCGCGGAGCCGCCGTAGTGGGCCTTGAGTTTGAAGCCGTTGAACGCCGCGGGATTGTGGCTCGCGGTGATCATGATGCCGCCGATGGCATGGTGTTTCTTGACCGCGAAGGAGACGGCGGGCGTGGGCGTGGGCGAGTCGGTGAGGACGACGGCGAGGCCGTTGCCCGCCGCGACCTCGGCGGCGCGGTCGGCGAATTCGTTCGAGAGAAAACGGCGGTCGTA
>JAYVOY010000085.1:0-2671 GCA_043757645.1 Verrucomicrobiota bacterium | reverse complement strand
TCGACACGCGGCCGGGTCGCTGTTAATTCAGGCGCGTGCCAGCGCCTTCCCCGAGGGTGGTTTTGTTGATTCCGGCCTACAATGAGGAGGGCCGGATCGCGCCGGTATTGCAGGAGTACGGCCGGTACTTTCGCGCGCATTTCCCCGCGGGTTCGTTCCAAATCGTGGTCGTGTTGAATGGCTGCCGCGACCACACGCTGGCGGTGGTCGAGCGCGCGATGCGTGAGTTTCCCGAAATCCGCGCGCTGAATTTCGCCGCGCCGATTGGCAAGGGTGGCGCGCTGATCGAGGGGTTGAAGCTGGCGAAGGACGCGGACTGGATCGGCTATGTGGACGCGGACGGCGCGACGCCGCCCGCGGCGTTTCACGAATTGCTGAAGCGCGGCGACGCGGTGGATTGCGTGATCGCGTCGCGCTGGGTGCCGGGCGCGGTGCTCCATCAATCGCAGACGGGGCGGCGACAGTTCGCGAGCCGCGTGTTTCATCTCATCGTGCAGGGACTTTTCTGGATGAGCATCGCCGACACGCAGTGCGGCGCGAAGGTGATGCGGTGCGACGCGGTGCGGAAAATCCACTCCTCGCTCCGCATCGCCGACATGGCCTTCGACATCAACCTGCTCTTCGCGCTCAAGCGCGCCGGCTATTCGATTCTCGAAGTGCCGACGGAATGGACCGACAAAATCGGCTCGAAGGTGGCGCTCGGAAAAACCTCGCTGGTGATGCTGCTGTCCGTGCTGCGACTGCGCTTTGTGTATTCGCCGTTCTACCGGTGGCTGCGCGTGTTCCGTCCGCTCGAGGCGTGGTTGTATCGCAAATTAAGCGCCCCGCCGCCGCTGACTTCAGCCCAGGTGAAGACCGAAGCGGCGCGGCTGCAAGGGGACGAACCGCAGCCGCAGCGGTAAAAAGTTCCCCCCCCGCACGGCGAAATGGAACTGCGGCGCGCACCCGGAAAGCCGCGGCGAAGCGCGGCGTTTTCGGCGCTCACACTTTCCCGCTGGCCGCGCGGGCGGGCAGGTGTTTTCCTTCGCGCATGAATCACACCGCCTCTTTCTCACGCCGCCGTTTTCTCGAAACCACCACCGCCGCCGCGGTCGCCGCGCCGTTGCTGTTGCCGTCGCGCGTGTGGGCCGCGGCGAAATCCGGCACGGGTCCAAACGGCCGCATCAACATCGGCCTCATCGGCCTCGGCATGATGAACCGCGGGCATCTCGGCGGCTTCCTCGGCATGGCCGACGTGCAGGTCGTCGCGCTCTGCGAGGTTCACAAGGTGCGGCTCGACGACGCGGTCGAGCGCGTCCACAAGTCCTACGCGAAGGACAAGGAAGCCGGTGTTTACAAGGGCTGCGCGGCGTACGGCGATTTCCGCGAATTGCTCGCGCGCGCGGACATTGATGCCGTGTGCATCGCCACGCCCGATCACTGGCACGCCATTCCCGCCATCCTCGCGGCGCGCGCGAAGAAGGATGTTTATTGCGAGAAGCCGCTTTCCCTCACGATCGCCGAGGGACGCGCGATGGTGCGGGCGGCACGCGAGAACAACATTGTTTTCCAAACCGGCAGCCAGCAACGCACCGAGTTCAAAGGCTATTTCCGCCAGGCCGTGGAATACGTCCGCAGCGGGCGCATCGGCAAGGTGAAGACCGTGCGCGTCGGCGTGGGCGGTCCCGCCAAACCGTGCGACCTGCCCGACGAACCGACGCCCGCGGGTGTCGATTGGGAGCTGTGGAACGGCCCGTCGCCGCAGCGCGCCTTCAACGCGGTGCTGTGTCCGGTGGACATCCACAAACATTTTCCCGCGTGGCGCAACTACCGCGAATACGCGTGCGGCGGCCTCGCGGACATGGGCGCGCATCACTTCGACATCGCGCAGTGGGCGCTGGGCATGGACGATTCCGCGCCGGTCGAAATCCAGCCGCCGGCCAGCGGCGACACGGGCCTGCGTTTCGTGTACGCGAACGGCATCGAGATGTTTCACGGCGGCCCGAGCGGCACGACCTTCGCGGGCGAACTCGGCACGATCTACGTCGATCGCAAGGGCATTTCGTCCACGCCCGATTCGATTTTGAAAACGCCGCTCGGGGAAAAAGATTTTCACCTGCCCGCCATCGCCGCGAGTCACAAGCAGAACTGGGTGGACTGCATCAAGTCGCGGCAACGCCCCGTGGCCGACGTCGCGATTGGCGCGCGCACCGCGCAAGTCTGTCAGCTCGCGAACCTCGGTTACTGGCTGCGCCGCCCGCTCAAGTGGAATCCGGAAACGGAGGAATTCGTGAACGACGCCGAGGCCAACAAACTCCGCAGCCGCGAGAACCGCGCGCCGTGGAATAAAATCTGATCCTTGTAGGAGCCGACGTGAGGAGGCTCTGACCTTATTCGGGCGGGGAAACGTTAGAGTCTCCTTACGTCGTCTCCTACAAACGCGCTCCCTTGTAGGAGACGACGTAAGGAGACTCTAACTTCTCTTTTTCAAACCAACGATCTAACCCTCCGCACTTATGCGCGACCCGCTGAATCGGCAATTCTATCTCCCGCGCCTGCCCCGACCCTATTACCAAGCCGACGCCGTCATTCATTGGACTCAAACAACCTTCGACCGCGCCCGCGGCTGGCTCACCCCCGAGTTTCATCAGCGTTTCCGAGAACTCATGCTCCACGCCGCCGCGCGCGAAGG
>JAYVOY010000084.1:0-2674 GCA_043757645.1 Verrucomicrobiota bacterium | reverse complement strand
TGCCGACGACGAGGCGCACCTCGGTGTTTTCGTAATCCTCGCCGGAGTGGTTGTTCACGCGCACGTAACCGGCGAGCTGCATGAGCTTCTCGGTCTTGTCCACTTCGGAGACGTAATCCGCCGACCAGCCGATGCCGCTGGTGAAGTAACGAATCTCCACCGTCACCTCGCCCGCGAATTCGCTGTTGATCCGCCACTCGAGCGTGTTCGTGACGCGCGGCGGAAAACTCACGTCGAGCACCTCGATGTCCGCGGGCCGCGTCAGCGCGCGGAACTCCACGGAGGTCGAATCAATCAGCGTGTTCGCCCACGAGAATTCCAGCTTGTTCAAGCCCTTGCGGAACGTGAGCACGCGCGTCTCCTTCACGAGCGTGAGGTCGGCCGAGTTGTAAATCGTGAGCTGCACGGAATCACGGCCGGGCAGCGAGACGACGTTGATGCGCGCGGACGCGGCGGGCGCGAGGGCGAGCGCGCCGGCGAAGAGCAGCGCGGGGAAAAGTGTGGCGGGTTTCATAAGTTAAACTCCGAGGAAAAAAGTTTCCGTGGCAATGAACTCCGATGCGCTCAATAGCTGCTCGGCTCGTTGCCCTGCACGTTGAGGCGGTTGATCTGGAAGTTGACCGTCGTCTTCTTCGTGCCGGTGCTCTCGGCGGGCAGCGTGAGTTTGTACTCGATGGTGAAGGCGTCCTTGCGGTCGAACTTGTGCGTGCTCTCGACCATTTTCCAATAGCCGGGGATGTGCTCGACGATGACGAGTTCAGCGGGGACTTTTTTGAAGTTCTCGATTTCGATTTTGTAAGTCTCCTCGTTGTCCCACACGACGATCTGGTTGTTGGTGTTGCGGCGCGGGTTTTGGCGCTCGTCCTTCATCTTGCGCTGCGTGACCTTCACCTCGCGGCTCTCGCCGATGTTGAGCTTCAGCTCGCGGTCCGCGGGCGTGAGCGTGGCCCAATCCTCGCCGGTGAACGCGACGCCCTCGCCGGCCTTCGCGCCGGGCGCCTCGGGCTGTTCCTTGGTCTTGATGAAGATGCGAACCTTGCCGGGCAACAGCGTGTGCGTGCCGAGTTTGGATTCCTTGTCGTTCTTGATGACGTAGGTGAGCGGCAGGCCGACGGTGCTCTTTTGATACTCGGGATCCCACGGCTGCTTGGCGGCGTCCCAGTTCAACACCTTGCGAATCGGCAGCGGCTCGACGCGCTCGGAAAGGAGTTCGAGCACTTCACCGGCGGCGAGGTTTTTCTTGAAATTCGCGCCGTAGCCGATGCTGATTTCGGCCTCGGTGAGGTCTTCGCCGGAGTCGTTGCGGAGGCGCAAATAGTTGCGGAGGTTCAGCGATTTTTCGTCCGGCTCGGCGACGGCTTTGTAAACGACATCGCGGCCGAGGCCCTGGAGCAAATAGGAAATGCGCATCCGCTCCTCCTTCGCGTCGGGGCTGCTGATGGCCCAGATGAGGGCGTTTTCATTGGGCGGATAGCTGGTGTTGAGGATGAGCACCTTGTCGGGCTGGCTCAACATGCGGACCTGAATCGAGGACGGATCGATGTTCACGCCGCGCCACGAGAAGTCCACCTGGTTGACACCCTTTTGCAGCGTGAGGATGCGTTCCTCCTCGACGAGCGTGGCGTTCGGGTTGGCGAGGGAAACGACGACGCGCGCCCGCTCGGGCAGCGCGACGAGCTTGACGCGCGCGTGGGCGCAGGTGGCGGTGAGGGTGAGCGCGGCGAGCGCGGTGAGGAGGGAGCGAGTTTTCATGGCAGCCATTTAGTGGGGTTGAATCTGGAAAAAGTGTTACGGGCAACGGTGGCGAATGTCGCGATTATTTCTCGGGCAACGGTGGGGTTAGACGCGGGCGCCGCGAGAATGCTCCCGGGAAAGGAGACGCGGAGAGGGCGGGAGAATTTCGCGGCCGAAGATTTGCGCGGCGAACGGCGGAATTGGGTTCTCTGTGTGCATTGTGTCTCTGTGGTCAGAAGCAGCCGCAACCAGGACCCCAGAGACACGATGGACACAGAGGATTGAAAGGTGGGAGACCGCGAGAGCATGGAACGGCGGAAGCGGCGGAGCGCCGCCGTCTCGGCGGCTCACAGCGTCCAAACGGGCCGGAGGCGGGCATTTTCCGCAGTTCAAAATGGTCACGGAATGGGGAACCAAAAGAGGCCGCGCGAATGGCGCCCGCGAACTTCCCTCGCCGTGGGCCGCCGAGACGGCGGCGGTCCGGTTCCGAGAACGACGCGGAAGAGAGAAACTGCGCGGAATGAAGATTACGCGGCGCTCACGGCGTCTTCGCTGGCTTCGGATCGGGGCTGAGTTGCTTGATCCAGCCGCTGGCCATTTGGTTTTTCTTGAACGTCTCGTAGGCCTGCGGCCCGAGCGCGCTGGTGACGGCGGATTCCGTTTCCGTGCGAATCGCCGCGAGCGCGCTCTGCTGCTGCTCGCTCGAAAGCGCGCTGTTGTTGCGGATTTGCTCGGCCTGTTCCTCGGCGGCTTTCTTCATGTCGAACACCTTCACCGCCGCGTCGCGCCCGAGCTGCTCCTTCTCGGTCACGCGATAAATGCCCTGATACACGAAGTCCTGCGCGCGCTCGTAGTCCGCGTAACGCGCGTCGCCGAGCGTTTGCTTCATCTCGGTTTCCAGCGCCTTTTTCGCCGCGTCGTATTTCTCGCCCTCGGCCTT
>JAYVOY010000083.1:0-2676 GCA_043757645.1 Verrucomicrobiota bacterium | reverse complement strand
ACTGCGGCGGGTGTCGGGACGCTCGAACGACCCTTTCGCGGATGTTGCCGCGGCGGGCGGGACGCCCGCGCTCCGGCGTGCGGATGATTCAGCGCGCTCATGGTTCGAACGCCACGACGAGGGTGCGGAATAATTTCACGCGGGGAGATTGGCTCGCGCGCTCGGCTGCTGACCATCGGCAGCGGCGGCACGGAGCGCGGCCCTCCGGGCCGCAGCGGCGCGGAACTGCGGCGGGTGTCGGGAAGTTTGAACGACCCTTTCGCGGATGATGCCGCTGCGGACGGGACGCCCGCGCTCCGGCGTGCGGATGATTCAGCGCGCTCATGGTTCGAACTCCACGACGAGGGTGCGGAATAATTTCACGCGGGGAGATTGGCTCGTGCGCTCGGCTGCTGACCATCGGCAGCGGCGGCACGGAGCGCGGCCCTCCGGGCCGCAGCGGCGCGCTCATCGTGCCCTCGTCCATGAAGAGGCCGCCGGCCCGCGCGAAGGCGACGAACTCGGGATACGACTCGGGCGGCGGCGGCGTGAGGCCGCGCAGGCCGACGTTCTCGAGATACGCCCACGAATCCATGTTCGCGCCGAACTCGAAATTCGGAAACGCGCCGCGGAGCGCGTGCTCGAACTGCTGAAAATTACGCGCGACGTGCGGCATTTTGTCCGCCTCGTTGAACGGCAATTTCTCACCGAGCACCGAGACCGTGCGATTGGGCGCGAAGAGTCCGACATCGAAGCGAATGCCCTCGTAGCCCGTGCGGCGCGCAAACTCGACGGCCGCGCGCGTGATCTGCTCCATGAGCGGCGGGAACCAGTGGTTCAAGCCGACCTCGACGTGCGGGATTTTCGGCATCGAGAACGGGCCTTGGGAGAAGTCGTGTTTCTGCAACGCCTCGCGCGCGGCGGAGCGGAGATAGTAAAATTGATCGGTCGCATTCGGATGCCCGCCGAGCCACTCGGGGCGGCGGATGTGCAGGTCCATCACGGCCTCGCCGGTGCCGCCGGCGAAGAGATACATGTGCGTCGCGACGCCCAGTTCGCGGTTGTGCGCCGTGACGGCGCGCACGATGGGAAAACTCTGCGCGACCGGCGACATGCCGCAGACCCACGCGTCGGTCTGGGGCAAAATCTGCGCGCAATCGCCGGGCGTGGCGGCGAAGACTTCCATCAAATTTTGCGGGCTTTCCTTGTCGCGAAACGGATCGAGACGGCGGTGATTGCCTCCGGCGATTTGCACGAAGTACGCCTGCGGATGAACGCTGAAAAAATCGCGGGCGGAGGACTCGACGGTGCTTCCCGCGCGCGACTCGGCGCGAACTTCCCAGCCGAACGATGCGGTGTTCGTGGTGGTTTGCCACGGGGTGGTGAGGGCTTTGCTCTCGCCGGACGCGAGCGTGATTTCCTGGCGCGCGAGTTCCTGCGTTTCGCCGAGGCCGCGTTCGAGCACAAGCACGAGCGTGCGCGTGGCGGGCGTGGCGCTGAAGTTTTCGAGGGCCGTTTGGAACGATTGCGCTTCGCCGGGGCGCAGCCAGCGCTTCTGCGCGCGGACGTGGCGGACGGTCAGGCCGGGCGCGGGCGCGACGCGCTCGCAGCGAATCCAATCGACCGTGACGGTGCGGAGGGAATTGGGCGGAAGCCCGGCGCCGACGTTGTAGCGGTGCGCGGCAGCGCGAGGGAGATTTGCAATCCGTGCGGCGGCTTGCTGACAAGCGGGGGCGCGGCGGCGGGGCGGTTCGTGGCGTTTGGATAAATCTCGGGAAGAAACTCGGCGTGGTGCCACGCGTGACGCGGGCGGCGCGCGGGAGGTTTTTTCGCGAGCGTGGGATCGGCTTCGAAGAGGAGGGCCACTTCCGGCTCGTTGAGGTCAAACGAGTGGAAGGATTGCTCCGATTTCTCCGTGCGATTGCTGCTGGACGCGGTGACGCCGAGCACGATGGGCGTGCCGATGCTCTGCGAATCGCCGGCATATTTCAGGCGCGCGGTGACGCGATAAACGCCGGGGACCACATTGGTCCAAGGCACGACGGGCGTGGTCGCAATCGCGAGGGGGGCACGGACAATTTCGCGGCGGTTCACGCGCAACTGGAGCGCGCTGTTTTCGGTGATGTCCCTGCCGTCGTCGTTTTTCGACGGGCGCTGGGATTGCGCGGCGGGGTCGGCGACGAAGTTGAGATCGCCGCCGGATTTCACGGGCGCGGCGGGAATGGTCCATGCGGGCCACGCGAATTTTTCCTGCGGCGGCTTGGTGGCGGGGGCGTTGGTGGCGGGCGCGGGCGCGGGTGGCGCGGCGGGGAGCGGTGGAGAAAAAAGGAGGAATGCGCAGGCGATCAGTCCGACTGTGGCGAGGCAGCGAAGCGCGCGGGCGCGGGGTTGGGTCGCAGTGAAATGGTCGCTGGGCATCGCGTGTGAGCGGCGATTGACGGCGGGGTGGCGCGCGCGATTCAGCGGGCGCGAGGCCATCGGCTAATCGGAGTTGGGATGGCCGCAAAGAACGCAAAGCGACGCAAAAAAAGGGCGCGAGCAGCAGTGGCGCCGCGGCGCGCAAAGGGGGGGGCGCGCGGTTTTTTTATGTACTGCGCCGGCAGAGCGCAGCGGCGACACCGCTTTCGCGCGTGCCGGGATGCCACGTAAGTTCCGATCCCCGTCGAGCGTGCCGAGCGCGCAACAAGTCCTCGGAAA
>JAYVOY010000082.1:0-2683 GCA_043757645.1 Verrucomicrobiota bacterium | reverse complement strand
GCCGAGCAACTCACCCTGAAAATCGGCGGCATGATCTGCGAGCAGGGCTGCGTGAAAACCGTGGACAACGCCCTCGCGAAAATCCCCGGCGTCTCCAAACGCGAGGTGAAACTCGGCGTTGCCACCGTGACCTTCGATGCCGCCAAGGCCAAACGCACCGACCTCATCGCCGCCATCGAAAAGGCCGGCTACACCGTGACGAAGTAACCCACTTCTCAGCGCGCAATTCTCATCGGCCGCCCCGCGGGGGGCCGCCGATTTTTTCTTGGCAGACCCCGCCCCGCCGCCGCACTTTTCGCCCATGAACACCGCCGCCGTTTCCCTTTTTTGTAGGAGTCGAGGTTACGAGACTCCAACCAGCCCCGCCGCCGCGCCCGCGGATCGCGCGCCCCAATCAGTTTCAGCGGCGCTCCACACGAAAGGCGAGGCAATGAATCCCCCCCTTCGCAGCCCACTCGGCCTCGCGCGCTTCCTCGCTCTGTCGCTGGCTTGGTTCCTCGTCGGCGCCCCGTCGCCCGCCTCGGCGCAATTGCTCGCCACCAATCAAGGCCGCGTTTTTTCCGTGCTCGAGGAAAACGATTTGATCGTCCGCACCGACCGCCACTACACGCAGGGAATCAAACTCTCGTTCCTGCAATCCGACGGCGTGGCGCCGGGCGGCGTGGCGCGGATTGCGGCGCGGATGCCGACGCTCGGCTACACGACCAACGCGCTCAAGTTCGGGTATCAGATTGGGCAGTCGATGTACACGCCATCCAACATCCGGGCCAGCCAGCCGATCCCCAACGACCGTCCCTACGGCGGCTGGCTCTACACCGGCTTCATTCTGCAACGCCGCGGCGAAACCGCCGGCGGCACGCCCGTGCTGGAAAATTTCGCGCTCGACCTCGGCATCATCGGCCCCGAGTCGCTCGCCGAAGAGGCGCAGACGTGGGTGCATGAACTGCGCGGCCTCCATGTGCCCAAAGGCTGGGACAACCAGCTCAAAACCGAACCGGGAATCAACCTGAAATACGAGCGCTCGCATTTGTTCCGCTCCTCCTGGACCGGCGCGTTCGCCGTCGATTTGATTCCGCGCGCGGGCTTCAGCCTCGGCAACGTGGACACCTCGGCGCGCGCCGGCGCGATGCTGCGCGCGGGCTGGAATCTGCCCGGCAACTTCGGTCTGCAAACCATCGATTCCCTGACCACCCCCGAAGGCGGCCTGCCGCCCGACGACGTGAATTGGCGCAAAAACCTTGGCTTCTACGGCTTCCTCGGCGCCGAGGGCCGCGCCGTCGGGCACAATGTTTTCCTCGACGGCAATCTCTGGCGCGGCGGTCCGCACGTGGAGAAAGAACCTCTCGTCGGCGAAATACGGGCGGGCTTCGCCGTGCGTCTGGGACGCTGCACGATCGGCTACACGTACGTCGCCCGCACCCCCGAGTTCCGCCTGCAACCGCAGCACGACTCGTATGGTTCCGTGTTTGGGCAGTTGCTTTTTTAGCGGCCAGTGGGCGGCAATTTTTCCGAGCCGCGTCGCGAGGCGAGAAGCCGATTCGAGAAGCTCAAAGTTCAAAGACTCAAAGCTCAAGGGAAGGACCAAGCTCGAAGCGAAACGGGCGGTTCCCCAACAATTTCTTTTGGCGCACGAGCCTTCATCATTTTGAAGCTTGGCCGCTTGGAGCTTCCCTTGAGCTTTGAGCTTTGAACTTTGAACTTCCGCCCCCCGCAAAACCATTTCCCCACCGCCGCAAAACTGCTTTCCTCCCCCCCATGCGCATCACTGGCGGCACGGCGGCGGGCCGCATCCTCAAAGTTCCCAAGGGCCTCGACGTCCGGCCCACGCCGGACCTCGTCAAGCAGGCGGTCTTCAACAGCCTCGGCGAACGCGTCGTGGGCGCGCGCGTCCTTGAACTCTTCGCCGGCACCGGCGCGCTCAGTCTCGACTGCGTGAGTCGCGGCGCGGAGTCCGCCGTGTGCGTCGAGATGAGTCGCCGCCACGCGCGGGTGCTCCAACAAAATTTCGAACTCGCCGGCCTCCCGCGCGAGCGCCTGCAAGTGCGCGTGCAGGACGCGTTTCAAGCGCTCGTGCAATTCACCGCGGGCGCACGCCAGTTCACGCTCCTCCTCGCCGACCCGCCCTACGGCGACAAAACCAGGGACAAACGCTCCGAATCCCTCGCGCAACAACTGCTCGACGACCCGTTCCTGCCCGGCCTGCTTGCTCCGGATGGCCTCTTCATCCTCGGCCACGCCAAGCGTGACGCCGTGGAAATCCCCGCGCCGTGGCTCGAAAAAAAATCCTTGAAGCACGGCGACAACTGGATGCGCTTCCTCCAAAAAATTTCCGCCGGAGTGCCTTGGCCGTAACCATGCAGTGGGAGCGCCGTCGTCTCGGCGGCTCACCCCGTCCAAAGGCGGTGGAGGCGGGCATTTTCCGCAGTTCGGAATGTTCCCGGAACGGGGAACCAAAAGAGGCAGTGTGAATGGCCCTCGCGGACTTCCCACGCCGTGAGCCGCCGAGACGGCGGCGGTCCGACTGCATCGTTACGGCTGAGGTGGCGCGGTCCAGCGGGCCTACTTTTTCCCGATGCAGTAGAGTTTGGTGTGCGTGCGGATGAAGAGCTGGCCCTGCGAAAGGGCAATGGCGGAGCGGGTTTCGTTGTCGCCGGGTTCGCCGAGCAGGGTGTGGTTCAGAATT
>JAYVOY010000081.1:0-2687 GCA_043757645.1 Verrucomicrobiota bacterium | reverse complement strand
GGGAAGGAAAAAGCGCGCTTGGGGAATATGGAAATGATTTGGGAACGCGGGGTGGTGGTGGCGCACACGGAGTTGCTCGCGCGCAGTTTGCGGCGCTGGACGGGGCGGGAGTTGGTGGCGGGCGGCGGCGCGGGGCGGGACTTGGCGCGGCGGGTTTTTGCGGGGCCGGGTGTGGTGGTGTCGCACGGGGTGGAGGCGGACCCGGTTTTGAATTACGGGAATCGCGCGGCGTTGGATTTGTGGGAGATGGAGTGGGGGGAGTTCACGCAAACGGCGTCGCGGTTCACGGCGGAGGCGCCGGATCGCGAGGAGCGGGCGCGCTTGCTCGCCGAGGTTTCGGCGCGCGGGTTTATCGACAACTACTCGGGGGTGCGGATTGCCAAGGGTGGGCGGCGGTTTCGGATCGCGCGGGCGACCGTGTGGAACTTGGTGGATGAAACGGGAGGGCGGTGCGGGCAGGCGGCGATGTTCGAGCACTGGCGGTATTTGTGAGGGCGGGCGTGGGTTGGACATGAAATGTCCGAGGGGTGGTGCGGGCGGGCGTTGCAGAGTGGCGGAGTTGCGGGCGGGTTCGCGGCCTATGAGTTCAAACGTCGTCAATAATGTCGGGATGCGCGAGGTGGTGCTGGTGACGGGCGCGAGCACGGGGCTGGGACTGGTGCTGGCGCGCAAGTTATTGCGCGAGCGGTATCGGCTGGTGTTGACGGCGCGGGAGAGTTCGCTGAAGCGGTTTGCGGCGGAGGGAATCTTCGAGAGCGAGAATGTGATCTTGCGACGGTTGGATGTGACGGTGGCGGCGGAGCGGGAAGCGGTCGTGGCGGAGGTAAATGAGCGTTGGGGCGGCGTGGATGTGCTGGTGAACAATGCGGGCGTGGCGTTTCGCGCGGTGACGGAGCATTTCCGCGAAGCCGAGGCGCGCGAGCAGTTGGCGGTCAATTTTCACGGACCGATGGAATTGATCCGGCTGGTGTTGCCGAAAATGCGTGAGCGGCGGCGGGGCCGGATCATCAATGTGTCGTCGGTCGGCGGGATGATGGCGATGCCGACGATGGCGTTGTACAGCGCGTCGAAATTCGCGCTCGAAGGGGCGACGGAATCGCTGTGGTACGAGGTGCGGCCGTGGGGGATTCACGTGAGTCTGGTGCAGCCGGGGTTCATTCAATCGGCGTCGTTTTTGAACACGAAGTTCACCGAGTTGAGTCGGCGCGCGTCGCAGGATCCCGCGGCGGCGTACCACGAGGAGTACGCGGAAATGGATGGCTTGATCGGGCGCTTGATGACGCGGACGGGCGCGCGGCCCGAGCGCGTCGCCGCGGCGATTCTGCGCGCGATGCAGGCGCGGCGTCCGCCCTTGCGCGTGCCGGCGACGTGGGATGCCCATGTGTTCGCGTGGGTGCGGCGGTTGTTGCCGCGGCAGGTGTATCACTGGGTGTTGTATCGCTCGCTGCCGCATGTGCGGACGTGGGGCGGGGAGCGGAGCGGAAAGTTCAAAGGATAAAGGTCAAAGCCCAAAGTCCGCGGGGGTGGGGAGTGCGGCGGTGAATTGTGATTGAGCAGGGACGGACGATTGCCGGGAGAAGAGGTTGGAGCCTCGTTACCTCGGCTCCCACAAAGGTGGGAGGTTTTTTCGTTTCGTGATTTCCCCGCCCTCCCTGGCGTCTTTGGCACGTTCCGATGGTTGGTTATCGGTGGGGTGGAATGAGGGAAGAGGGGATTTTTTGGGAAATGTGGCGGAGTGCTTTTGGGGCAGGGGAGGGTGCGGCTTTTTGCGGGCGGCGCGGGAAATTTTTGTGTGAAGCGGTTGGTTGGTTGGAGTCGTGGCGGAGGTGAAAATATTTTTTCAACGTGTGGTGCGGAATGTGGGCGGGGCGCTGGCGTTGTCCGCAACGGGGACACGGAGTGCCTTGAATTGGGACAGGGAGGGCGCGGGACAAGGAGGCGGGGGATCGGAGAGGGCACCCGAAATTTTTTCGCGTGCTGGCGCGACGGACGATGGCCGCGGGGGAAAAAGTCAGAGCCTCGTTACCTCGTCTCCCACAAGAAGGCGGGCGGGGTCAGTAGAGGCACTCGAGTTCGGTGACGGAGCCGCAGGCGCACTGGATGCGGATGCGGGTGATCTGGCCGTTTTCCTGAACGTAGGTGACGGTCGGCGCGGGGATCGTGACGGGGGGATTGGTGGGAGCGGAATTCTCCTTTGCGGGCGCGGTGCTGGTCGCGGGTGACGGGGCGGGCGGGGCGGGGCAGGGCGGTGAGGAGGCGTTATGAAAGGGTTTGAAATGCGCCCCAAGGGTCGCACTGATGACCGTGGTGCGGAGGGGTTGCGCGCCGTTCACAGTTTTCGCAGACGCGGGGAGAACGAGTGGGGTGAAGGTGGCGCTCATGCGTCAGCGTTTGGCGGAACTGATTTTGAGGAGCACGGCGACTCGCCGATTGACTTCGTCCTCGGGGGCGGAGTTGGGCATCGGCGCGGTGTCGGAAAAGCCGGCGACTTTGCGGATTTGCGGGGCCGGGACGCCATTGGTGATGAGCTTGCGGCGCGCGGCGTTGGCGCGGTCGGAGGAGAGTTCCCAGGGGCCGTAATTTTCGCGGAGGGCGGGGGAATCTTTCTCGGTGTGCCCCTCGATTTCGATGGCGAAATTCGGGTAACGCGAGAGTTGCCACGCGAGCGTGGTGAGAATCCACGAGCC
>JAYVOY010000080.1:0-9969 GCA_043757645.1 Verrucomicrobiota bacterium | reverse complement strand
CCGCCGTCGCCGCGTCCGCCGCGCCCGCGGGAGCGAAGGCGAATCCGCTGCCCGTCGATGACGTGAAGCACGCGGGACTGACGCCCGACGAGGCGGTGAAGGCGATGATTTTGCCGCCGGGTTTCAAGGCCACGGTCTTCGCCGCGGAGCCGGACGTGAAGCAGCCGATTGCGTTTTGTCAGGATGACCGCGGGCGCTTGTGGGTCATCGAGTGCTACACGTATCCGCAGCGCAAACCGGGCGACAAGGGCGACGACCGCATTCTCGTTTTCGAGGACACAAACGGCGACGGGAAGTTCGACAAACGCACGGTGTTTCTCGAGGGCTTGAATCTCGCGAGCGGCATCGAATGGGGCTTCGGCGGCGTGTTCGTCGGCGCGGTGCCGTGGTTGCTGCACATTCCCGTGCGGGAAACGGAGAACGGTCCGCAGCCTGCGGGCGAGCCGGTGAAATTGCTCGAGGGCTTCGCGTGGCAGGACACGCACGAGATGCTCAACACGTTCACCTGGGGGCCGGACGGCTGGCTCTACGGCTGCCACGGCGTGTTCACGCACTCGCACGTCAAGGTCGTCGGCGCGCCGGACACCGAGCGGCAATTCATCAATGCCGGCGTGTGGCGCTATCACCCGACGAAGAAACGCTTCGAGGTTTTTGCCGAGGGCACGAGCAATCCGTGGGGCGTGGATTTCAACGAGCACGGCCAGTGTTTCATCGAGGCGTGCGTGATTCCGCACTTGTTCCACATGATTCAAGGCGGGCGTTATCAACGGCAGGGCGGGCAGCATTACGCGCCCACGATTGAGGATGAAAAGCGCCTCGCGCCGGATTACTTCACGCAGGATTTTTCGAAGCCGGGGAAACAGCCGCTGCATCCGTTTATTTACGATGATCTCAAAACCATCGCGGACCATCGGCACTTTGTGGGCGGTGGGCCACACGCGGGCAACGGCCGCAGTGACGCGGCGGGCGGTGGTCACGCGCACGCGGGCCTGATGTGCTATCTCGGCGGCAGTTGGCCGAAGGAATATCACGGCAAACTCATCATCGGAAACATCCACGGCCAGCGCTTGAACGTGGACGTGCCGGAGCGCGCGGGCAGCGGTTACGTGGGCAAACACGCGCCGGATTTCGTGAACTTCAACGACCGCTGGTCGCAGACGCTCAACCAGCAATACGACCAGGACGGCAGCGTGTACGTGATCGATTGGTACGACAAACAGCAGTGCCACAGCAGCAACGTCGCCGCGCACGACCGCAGCAACGGACGCATTTACAAAATCACGTACGGCGACACGAAAACGACGAAGCTCGATCTCGCGAGCCAGGACTCGCTCACGCTGAGCGCCGCGCTCCGGCACAAAAACGCGTGGCAGACCCGCCACGCCATGCGCCTTCTGCAGGAACGCGGCCCGAACAAGGATCTCGCCCAGGAACTTCGCACCGCGCTTCGGGAATTCAGCGCCGGCGCGCGGGGACAATCTCCCGAGGCTTTCAAAGATGTGTCCTCGACCTCCGTCCAGCTCCGCGCGTTGTGGACTTTGCACGCCACGGGTGGACTCGATCAGGACACCGCCCTCGCGACGTTGAAACACGCCGACGAGCACGTCCGCGCGTGGACCGTGCAACTTCTCTGCGAGGAAAAAAATCCCGGCGCCGCCGCGTTGCAAGAATTCGCGCGGCTCGCGAAGGAAGACCCCTCGCCGGTGGTGCGCCTCTACCTCGCCAGCGCGTGCCAGCGCCTGACCGTTGCGCAACGCCAGCCCATCGTCGAAGCCCTCCTCGCGCACGCCGAGGACGCCACCGATCAAAACCTCCCGCTCATGTATTGGTTCGCGACCGAACCCCTCGTCGCCGCCGCGCCCGCCAAAGGCGCGCTCTTACTCGCTCGCGCCAAAATCCCACTCCTTCGCGAATACATCACGCGGCGGATGACGGCGAAGTGAAGTGCAGCCTCATCCAGCACACTCATCCTCGCGGGAACACAACTTGTCGTAAACGGGTGCGCTGGTAATTTTCCCGCATGAGCAAAGCCGACATTCTCGCCGAGTTGCCCAAGCTCACGCCCGGCGATCGCGACGAAATCTTCAACGAACTTTGGATGCTGACCGAGAAGGACGCGCACCAGAATGGTCCCTCGGCAGAGGAAAAAGCTTTGCTCGACGAAGAATTGGCTGACTTCGAACTCAACCCGAAAGATGGCAGCCCGTGGAGCGACGTGCAGGCCCGGCTCCTTCGCTGCAAATGAGTTGGCTGGTTATCGTCCGTTCGCGAGCCGAGTGCGATTTGGCCAAGGCCCGTGAGGAGTATGAGGAGCAGGCTCCGGAAGTAGTGACGGATTTTCTTCGCGAGGTCGCTCGCGCGATGCAACTGCTCGCCACCGATCCCGAACGGCCCGCCTTGTATTATCGCGGCTTGCGGCGCGTGCTTCTCCGCCGGTTTCCGCACAAGATTTTTTACCGAGTCCAGGGGAATCTCGTGCTTGTGCTCCGCGTGCTGCACGGTCACCAAGACCACCCCCGCTGGCTTCGCCGTTGAAACCCCGTTCAGGCTTCGATGCCGCAGGACCGCCGCCGTCCCGGCGGCTCACATCGTCCCAACGGGGCGAACGCGCGGACTTTCCCACGCCGGGAGCCGCCGAGACGGCGGCGGTCCGCCCATTGCCTAGTTACGGTTAAAGCGGTGGGAAGCCAGTCGCGCTCACTCCGCCAGCCCGGCGGTTCTCTCGTCCCGGCGGGGCGACTCGGGATTTCAACGCGGCCTTCCCAGAAAACTGCCTCCGCCCCACCGCGGGTCTCGCTCGCGGCGCCAGTCTGTCGTCCGGCTTGACACTCCGGCTTTGCGTGGCAAAGTGTTCGCCATGGAACCCAACGATGCCGCTGAAAATCTCCAGGTCATCCGTACCCTCATGGAACGCTCGGCCGTGTACCGGCGCGCGCTTGCGCCGGTGATGCTGGCGGTCGGAATCATCGGTTCGGTGGCCGCGCCGATTGGCGTTCGGTTTGCGGACAGCACCTTTGCGCAGTTCGTTTATTTTTGGAGTGCCGTTTGTGCGGTCGCGGTCACGGCCGCATTCATCATCGTGCGCCGGCAGGCGATTCGGAACAACGAGCCGGTTTGGTCAGCGCCGACGCGACGGGTTGCCACCGCGATGTTCCCGCCGTTGTTCGCGGGAGCAGCCTTTTTTTATGCGATCATGGCTGTCGTTCCCGAATACAGCGGGGGCAAACACCAGGCCTCGATTTGTGTTCCGCTCTGGCTGTTTTTCTACGGCTGCGCCGTGCATGCCGCAGGGCTTTTCATTTCTGCGGGCACCCGCCGGCTGGGTTGGGTGTTTATCCTCGCGGGCTTGACGGTTTTCACGCTCCTGATGACCAATCCGAAGGACAGCGTGCCTCCTTCCCCCGACGCGATCATGGGCTTCACCTTCGGCGGCCTCCACCTTCTCGCCGCGGCCTACCTTTTCATCACCGAGCGCCGTGCAAAAAAACCGTGAACCCGGAAACGTTTCTCCAGCTCGATCGGGTGATCCACGAGAAGGGGCGCATGGGCATCATGTCGCTGCTCGCGGCCTCGCCGGAGCTGTCGTTCACCGAGGTCCGCGACACGCTGCAAATGACCGATGGCAACCTGATGTCGCACGTCCGCACGCTGCAGGAGGCCGGCTACCTCGTCGTCTCGAAGGCTTTTCAGAACAACCGCCCGCTCACCACGCTGTCGCTCACCACCGCCGGTGAGCAGGCGTTCGCTGCCTACATTTCACTGCTCGAAAAGATCGTGCGCGACGTGCGCAAAAATCAATGAACCGAATTTTGAACGTTTTGGCTGTCACTGGGTCTTACACTTTGTATGGCAAAGTTCCGATAGCATCCTAACCCCGGCGGGGCATTCCGCCGATAAACCACCAAACCCGTTGCGCCGGTACACCCGGCGCGCGACCGCAACATGAGAATCCTTCGTGCAGACCATCTGGGCATGTGCTTCGGCGTCCGCGACGCCATCGCGCTCGCCCTCGAACAGGCGCGGCAAGAGCCGCTCACCATCCTCGGTGATCTCGTCCACAACGACACCGTGCTCGCCACGTTGCGCGCGCGCGGCATTCGCTTCGCCGATCAGCCGTCCGCCGCGGCCACCACGAGCGTGATGATCACCGCGCACGGCGCGTCCGCGGCCACGATCAACCGTGTGCGCGAACGCGGCCACAATGTCGTCGAGGCCACGTGCCCGCTCGTTCACGTCGCCCATCGCGCGGTGGCGACGCTCGTGCGCGAGGGGTTTTATCCCGTCATCATTGGGCAGCGTCACCATGTCGAGGTCCGCGGCCTGACGGAAGACCTCGCCGAGTTCGAGGTCGTGTTGAACGACGCGGACATCGACGCGCTGCGCGAACGCCCGCGCTTCGGCGTGGCCGCGCAAACGACGCAACCGATCGAACGCGCGCGCGCCCTCGTCGAGCGCTTGCGGCGGCGTTTTCCAAATTCTGAAATCCGCTGGGTGGACACCGTTTGCCAGCCCACCAAGCAGCGCCAATCCGCCGCCGTCGCGCTCGCGCGGCAGTGCGACACCGTCGTCGTCATCGGCGGCGCGCACAGCAACAACACGCGCGAATTGGTCGAATCCTGCCGCCGCCATTGTCCGCGAGTGTTCCACGTGCAAACCGCCGCGGACCTTTGTCCCGAATGGTTCGAGGACGCGCAAACCGTCGGCCTCACCGCCGGCACCTCGACGCCCGACTCCCTCATTCGCGAAGTCGAAGTGCGCCTCGCCAACCTGCCCGCCGCCGCGCTGTTGGCGGCGTGAGTTGAGTTTCAAAAGTTGCGGCGGCGAATGCGGCAGGCGAATGGCCTGACTGAATTTAGATCCCGCAGGCGTCCGCCAATCCTCCCCATCGTCATGAACGCTGCCTCCAGTCTGGAAGAAATCCCGCTCCTGCTGCGCGGTGAAACCGCCGCCGTCGCCGCGTGGACGCAGTCCGCGTCCCGCGCGCGCGTCGCGCTGTGGCTGGCGGTGACGGTCGGCGGCGCGGCGGCGTTTGGCGCGGCGCTGGGCTGGTGGCGCGCGCCGGAGCAGGCGCTCTACACGGCGGTGAAACTGCCGCTCGTGCTCCTCTCCACCGCGCTCGGCAACGCGCTGCTCAACGCCATGCTCGCGCCGTTGCTCGGGGTGAACATCGATCTGCGGCAATCGCTGCTCGCGGTGCTGATGAGCTTCACCATCGTCGGCGCGATCCTCGGCGGCGTCGCGCCGCTGCTCGCATTCGTGATTTGGAACGCGCCACCGCTGGAGCGCAGCGCGAGCGCGGGCGCGACGCACGCGTTCATCCTGCTCACGATTGTCGCGGCCATCGCGTTCGCGGGCATCGCGGCGAACGTGCGGTTGCTGCGACTCCTCGCGCGACTCGGCGGGGGCGCGGCCAACGCGCGCCGCGTGTTGGCCGCGTGGCTCGCGGTGAATTTATTTCTCGGCAGCCAGCTCGCGTGGATGCTGCGGCCCTTCATCGGCACGCCCGGTTTGCCCGTGCAATTTCTCCGCGACGACCCGTTCAAAGGCGGTTTCTACGACGCGGTTTTTTACGCGCTGCGCCGACTCTTTCTCGACTGATCTCTGAACCCGCAACCCAAACAAAAAACCAAAATGCAAAACACCGATCCACTCGCACCCGAACCGCCGGCTGCCGGCGCCACCACCCATTTGCGCCCGCCCACACTCGGCGGCGCGACGCCCCCGGCATTGCCCGGCGCACCCGGCTCCGATCCCGCCGAGCGCGTGCCCATCGGCGGACTCCTCGCCGCGAGCGAGGCGCTGCTGCGGCAACCGCGCCGCGTGTGGTTCCAACTCACGCAGGCGGGCCAGACGCGGCTGACATTGGCTTTTCTCGGCATCGCGATGGTGTGCGCGCTGGCCTACGGGCTGGTCGTCGGGACGTTTTCCGGCGGCACGCAACTCTGGGCCGCGCCATTGAAAATCGCGGGCGGCCTTTTAATCACCGGCCTCATCTGCCTGCCGAGCCTCTACATTTTCGCGTGCCTGAGCGGCGCGCACACGCGGCTCGCGGAAGTGTGCGGGTTGGTGGCCGGCCTGCTCGCACTCACGACCGTGCTGCTCATCGGCTTCGCGCCCGTGGCGTGGGTCTTCTCGCAAAGCACCGAATCGCTCGGCGCGATGGGCTTCATGCACCTGCTGTTCGCGGCGATCGCGGTGGGCTTCGGCCTGAAATTTCTCGCGCGCGGCTGCGAGCAACTCAACGCGCGGTTCGGCGACGGCCTGCGCGTGTGGGTCGTGATCTTCGTGCTCGTGCTGCTGCAAATGACGGCGGCGCTGCGGCCCATTCTCGGCACGGGGGAAACGTTTTTGCCCCAGGAGAAAATATTCTTCGTCAGCCATTGGATCGGCAGCCTCACGTTGACGGAAGCCGGGCCGGGGCGGTGACGAAACGAAGACTTCCGGAAGTAGCAGCTACAAAACAGCGCAAATGGCGCAATAGACCGTGCCCACCATGAGTTCCCTGAACACCGCGATACCCGCCTCGACGAATCTCATCCCCGCGTCCCGCCCGTGGCTCAACCGCGCTGCGCTGCGCCACTGGACGTTTCACGTCTGCGTGAGCGCGGCCCCGAGCTTTGCGATCAGCGTCGCCATTGGCCCCGAGCCGTCGCGAGTTTTGGGCATGGTGCTCGGGGTGCTCTTTTTCATTGCGCTTTACACACTGGCGGCGCGATGGACATTTCCCAACGAGACCGAACTGCCGCTCTGGCGGCGCGCAATCCGGTTGGGGACATGGATTCGGACGATCTCGGCCATCTTATTTTGGGGCGATATTTCCCTACGGTTTCTGTTCGGGCGCAATCCGTTGCAGTTCCTTTTTATGCCGGACCTTTACGCGGGATTTTTGGCGCATACCGCGGTCGAGAAATTGGCGGAGTTGGTGAGAGGAGCCGCGACTGGGCTGGATTTTTTTGGAACGGTGATTTTTACATTTCTCGTCACCATCATCGAAGGCTTCATTCTGAGCGGGTTGATTTTCGCCATCGCGCTCGTCTGCCTGTTGAATCTCAAGCTCCGCGCGCGGCGCGACAAAAGCACCCAACTCGGAAAAGGCGGCTGAAACTCACGCGAAGGCCGCATCCGCGGGAGCGCGGCCGTGTCGCAGACCAGCCGCAGCGGCCATGTACCGTCGCGGTCGTGGAATGCTTCTGCGGGCCGTTGGCTGGGCACGCGCTGCGGCTGGTGCGCCGCACACAGCCGCGCTCCCGCCAACAACTTCGGGACGCACGGAAGTCGCTTCGTTCCGCCGCGCGATTGCGCGATTGCCACGCGCCGGCTTCCGGGTAATTTCCGCCGCACTATGAAGGTCAACAAACTCCTGCACACGCGTTACCGCGTGAACGATCTGGAACGCAGCCTCCAGTTTTACAAAAACATTCTCGGCCTCGACGAGGTGCGCCGGCACAAATCGCCGCGCGGTTCGGAACTGGTTTTTCTCAAAGCCCCGCACAGTGAGGAGACCATCGAGATCTGCTTTTTCCCGGCGAGCGGCCCCGTGCAAGTTCAGGCCGACCTGACGCACCTCGCCTTCGAGGTGGACAGCCTCGAAGCCTTCGGCCAGCACCTCGCGCAACACGGCCTCAAATATTCCGACGGCCCCACGATGAAGCCCGACGGCAGCGGCGGCTTCGCGTTCATCGACGCGCCCGAGGGCTACGAGATCGAACTCATCCAGCGGCCGAAGGTGAGGGAAACCAGCGCGGGCTATTGAAGCCGTTGCGGGCGAACGGACGGACCGCCGGGCGGCCCGTTCCAAGTTCGGAGTTCCGCCTTCCGGCGGCGCGGCGTGCCCCACGCTGAGAGGCTGAAAATCACTTCACGCGTTTCGTCAGGACGCCGCCACGCCGCCGGAAGACGGAACTCCGAACCCCGGACACCCGCGTTCGCCCCCGGCTTTACATTTAATCCGTCCCCGGCGATTTTGCCCGCGAACCAGTGAATCTCGCGTCGTTCGCACGTTCGCGGGAAAAATGGGTTATGCGTTTTCTTCCGCTCACCACGACCGCCGCGGGCCGCCGCGTTTTCACCCTCCCGTGGCGTGGCGTGCTGGCGTTGCTGCTGGCGCTTATCGTTGCGCCGCATTCCGCATTGGCGGCGAGCGTGACCATCCCCGCGCCGGCATCCACGAACGCCCTGCCCTCCGCCGATTTCCTCGTGCAGCGCGTGGTCGAGCGTTCCGCGTGGAACGAGGAAAAGCAGATTCGTAATCTCTACAGCTTCGTCCGCCGCCACATCACCGACGAACTCACGGACAAGGGCGTGCTCAAGGAGCGCAAAGACCGCCTCTACGAAGTCACTCCCATCGGCGGCGTCAGCCACTCCCGCCTCGTGCTCAAGGACGACAAACCGCTCACGGCCAAGGAGGAAAAAAGCGAGGCCGAGAAGGAGAAGAAAGCCTGGTCCGCGAGCACCGCCGGCCTCCAACAACCCATCACGCCCGACAAGGGTCGCAGCATCAATCAAGACCTCGTGCAACGCTTCCGCTTCGAGGTTCTCGGCGAGGAAATCATCGGTGGCCGCCGCGCCTATGCCGTGACGATGGAGCCCAAACCCGGCAAGCTGCCCGTTCACGAATTGCAGGATAATTTTTTCAACAAACTCGGCGGCAAAGTTTGGATTGACGCGCAGGACTACGAGGTCGCCAAGGCCGAGATTTCCCTGCGCGAGAAAGTGCCGGTGCTGCTGAACCTCATTGGCGCGATCAATAAATTCACCATCCACTTCCGCAAGCGCCGGCTCCCCGAGGGCGTCTGGCTCACCGACCGTTCCTGGGTCGATCTCGAGACCCGCAAGCTCATGCTCAATTCCCACGTCAACCACATCCTCGAGTGGCGCGACTTCAAGGCGGTCGGCACGATCCCGACCAACTTCGTCCCCTCCGTCGCCGCGCCGCCCGCGCCCGCGAAGCCGAAAGCCCCGTGAGCTACTACGATATTGTTCGATGAACCGAATTGGCAATCGAATGGGGGCAAACGAATCAAACCGGAGCGCCGAGCACCGGCTCGGCGCGAACCCACCGCCATCGTCCGCGCCGAGCGGGTGCGCGGCGCTCCGCTGCGGTTCATGGACCCGCTGCGCGATTCGGGAATCGTGGAGACTGCCCATGCCCCGGAGCGCCGAGCTCCAGATCGGCGAGTTGCTGCACCGACGATTCACGCCGAACTGGGGTTCGGCGCTCCGCGGACTCCATGCGCTTGCCCCCATTCGTTTGCCAATCCTTTCTAGTTCTCGGTCCCATTGCGTAGCCTTCGGCGAAGATCAAAGCCACCCACACTTAGCCGTAACGATGCCGAAGGACCGCCGCCGTCCCGGCGGCTCACCCCGTCCCAACGGGGCGAACGCGCGGATTTTCCGCAGCCCAAAAGGCGCACTGAATAGGGAGCCAAAAGCGCGCGGACAATTGGCCCCCCGCGGACTTTCCCACGCCGTGAGCCGCCGAGACGGCGGCGGTCCGCCCATTGCATAGTTACGGCTTAGTCGCGGCCAATTCCGTTATTGTATGAAAATTGTTACTTCATTGCTCTTCACAATCCTATTCGCCACCGGTTGCTGCTGCGGTAACGCGCCGACGAAGAAGGCCCGGCACCAACCGGGCGTCGCGACACCCACCATCGCCACCTACTCCATCGTCGCCTTCGATCCCGCGACCGGCGATCTTGGCGTCGCGGTGCAGAGTAAGTTCTTCGGCGTCGGCAGCGTCGTGCCGTGGGCCAAAGCGGGCGTCGGCGCCATCGCGACTCAGGCCGAGGCGAACGTGACCTACGGACCCGACGGCCTGCGCCTGCTCGCCTCCGGCAAGACACCCAAGCAAGTCATCCAAATCCTCACCGACACCGATCCGCGCCCGGAAGTGCGGCAATGCGGGATCGTGGATGCTCAGGGCAACGCCGCCGCCTTTACTGGCGCGAAGTGCCATGACTTCGCCGG
>JAYVOY010000079.1:0-2692 GCA_043757645.1 Verrucomicrobiota bacterium | reverse complement strand
AAGAAGCGTGGCCTCAAAGGCAAACAGAAGAACGCCGGCTGGGACCACCGCTACCTGCTCAAACTCTTGGGCGTGGAAATTTAAGTGCGTCTGCCCTGACACCCGCGCCCGCCACACTTGTCATCCCCCGCCCGCTCCCCATACTCGCGCGAAATTTTTTTATGAAAACACTCGGAGTTGCCATCGTGGGCTGCGGCGGAATCTCGTTGCAGAACCATTTGCCCGGACTCGCCCTCTGCCCCGAAACCAAAGTCACCGCCCTCTGCGACGCCGACGCCAACACCCTCGCGCGCGCCAGCCAGCAAACCGGCGTCACCGCCACCTCGACGCGCTACGAGGAAATCGTCACGCGTGACGACGTCCACGCCGTCATCATCGCCACGCCCAATTTCGTCCACAGCCCCATCGCGCACGCCGCGATTGCCGCGGGCAAACACGTCCTCTGCGAAAAACCCATCGCGATGAATTACCCCGAGGCCAAGTCGATGGCCGACGCCGCGGAGCAAGCGGGCGTGCGCCACATGACCGCCTTCACCTACCGCTTCGTGCCCGCGATGCGTTACCTGCATCACCTCATCCAGCGCGGCGACCTCGGCCAGCCGTATCATTACCGCTCCTGCCGCCTTCAGGATTGGGGCACGCGCAACGTCGGCTGGCGGCAGCAAAAGCGCCTCGCCGGCACCGGCGAAATCGGCGACATGCTCAGTCACCGCATCGACTTCGCGTTCCATCTCGTCGGCCCAATGAAACGCCTCGTCGCCAGTTTGAAAAATCTCACGCCCCTCCGCGGCGGCGCGCCCAACGACACCGACGATTGGGTCGCCATCCTCGCCGAATTCACCAACGGCGCGTCCGGCGTCCTCGAAAGCTCGAAGCTCGCCAGCGGCGTCAACGAAGGCTGGCGCAGCCCCGACCGCGTGGAAATCAATGGCAGCGCGGGCAGTTTCAGTTTCACCACCGGCAGTTGGAACGAACTGCAATTCGGCCCAGTCGGCGGCCCCGGCCTCAAGGCCTTGCCCGTCCCGCGCGAATTCCACGTCTGGCCCGGCTCCCCGCGCGATCCCGGCGTGGGCGATCCGCTCGTCAGTTTCCGCTACGATCAAGCCGTCGAATTCATCAACGCCATCCGCGAGCAACGCCCCTGCGCCATCACCTTCCACGACGGCGCGCGCATGCAGGGCGTCACCGACGCCGCGCTGCTCTCGGCGGAAACGGGCAGGTGGGTGGACCTCGCGGGTTGAAAGCGCCGCACTTGAACCACCGCGCAATCCAGCGCAATTTTTTCCACCATGAGCACTCTCACCGAGATTGAAGCCGCGGTCCCAACGCTGACCACCGCCGAGCTGCAACATTTGGAACAGACGTTGCACCAACTCTACCGCGAGCGCGGCGACGCCCTCGTCATCGACGACAAGTACGGCGCGCTCACCGAAGCCGACCTGCTCGCCGACGCCGACGCCGCGTTCCGCGAATACGACCGCGAGGAAGCCGCCCATGCCCAACGCCAAACGCGGTGAAGTGTGGCTCGTTGATCTGGGCTTGGCCGCAAAGGTGCGGCCCGCCGTCATCATCAGCGTGGAATTTTTCGATCACGAGCGCGCGCTTTATGCCGTCATGCCGCACACAACGGCGGTTCGCCGAACCCGCTTCGAAGCCGTCGTCAACGTGCCGTGGTTGGAAAACGGCGCGTTCGATGCCCAGGGCATTCGCAACATTCCCGGCACGGTGCTCGTGCGGCGATTGGGAATTTTGTCGGGCCACGAAATGAAATCCCTCGAAGCCGCGATTCGCGCGTGGTTCAACTTGGTTTAACAACAACAGCAAATTGTCCCCACCTCACCCATGAACAAAACCGCAGTCGTAACCGGCGCCGGCAGTGGCGTCGGCCAGGCCATCGCCCTCAAACTCGTGCCACTCGGCTGGCGCGTCGCGCTCGTCGGCCGCCGCGAGGACGCCCTCCGCGACACCGTCAAGCTCGCCGGCCAATGGTCCGTCAACCTCCTCGTCTGCCCCTGCGACATCGGCAAGAGCGACGCCGTCACCGCGATGGCCGCGACCGTGCTCGACAAACTCGGCCCCGTCAGCGTGCTTGTGAACGCCGCCGGCACCAACGTCCCGCGCCGTTCCCTCGCGGAACTTTCGCTCAGTGATTACCACGCCGTCCTCGATGCCAACCTGAACGGCGCTTACTACTGCGCGCAGGCCTTCCTCCCCCACATGCGCGCCGCCCGAGCCGGCACCGTCGTGAACATCGTTTCCGAGGCCGGCAAACAGGCCAGCCCCAAGGCCGGGCCGTCCTACGTGATTTCCAAATTCGGCATGACCGGCCTGACCCAGTGCATCAACGCCGAGGAACGCCCCAACGGCATCCGCGCCTGCTCGATCTTCCCCGGCGACATCGACACCCCGATCCTCGACAAACGCCCCTCGCCCCCGCCCGCCGAAGCGCGCAAAAAAATGATGCGCTCCGAAGACATCGCCGACTGCGCGCTGCTCGTCATCAACCTGCCGCAACGCGCCGTCGTCGAAGAAATTCTCGTGCGCCCCTTGTAACTCGCGCGATGTCCACCCCGTCCCCCGCCGAGGCCGCGATCGAGCGATTCCAGCGGATGCTCGCGCAAAATCCGCAGAACGGCCTCGCGCGCTTCAGCCTTGGCAAAGCGCACTTCGACGCCGGCCAATTCGCCGCCGC
>JAYVOY010000078.1:0-9976 GCA_043757645.1 Verrucomicrobiota bacterium | reverse complement strand
GACGCGATAAGGGGTGTCCTTGCGCTCGGATAAAATGGAGTCGGCACGGGCCGACGCGGGGTATTCGGACATGGCTGTTCGCTCGCGCGCGAATCAGCCCTGTGTGGTGACTGTCTTTGTGGGAACCCTTGGTGCCTAAAATAAAAGTGGGACGCACTTACTAACGTCTCACCTCAGGCACCTAGGAGGGCCCACGAAAGAACGCTTTCGGCACGCCCCAGGTGGGGCGTGCGTCGAGCGCTGTCTTTCGTTGCGAAATTTCCTAGGTTTCGAGGTCAACAGCAGCCGAAGCTACGCGAAATGATTTGGTGAAAAGTTTTCTGGTCGTTTGATTTTTTAACTGCGCCGGGACGATGGCGGTGGCGGGTCCGGGGGACAAGCACAGAGATTTTCGCCGCGCGTCCGGCGGAGGGGAGCGGAGTTTTTCCTCCCGCCAATTTCGCGCCTGCAGGCGTGGCGGCGGGCTGGAATGCGGGCAACGAGCAAGCCCCACGCTGCTGGAAATTCTCCCCGCCCAGCGCCGTAGGCGCGACATCTTTGTAGAAACCCAACCCCAAATAAATTCCCCAGCCCCGTCGGGGCGACATATTCAGTTCGTCCACCCGCTGATGCCGCTCCTACGGAGCTTGGAAATTGTATTCGTTCGCGATGCTACAAAGATTCCGCACCTACGGCGCTGCCCGAAATTCCGCCACCCCGCCGTTGGCCGAGCAAGCGATGATCGTGGCGCGAGTGGCGGCATCGCAGGGCAACGTCCGCGCGCCGGGACAGCCCCACCGGAATTTCCCAGGAATCAGGCGAACGCGCGCGGCGGGCCTCACCGCTTCGGCTGCCCATCCGTCCGGCGCGGCACGAAGGTGAGCGCGCGTTTGCGGCCGTCGAGGAGCTGCTCGACCGTGAGTTTGTCGGCGACGGTGCCGCGGTCCTCGATGGCTTTGGGCACGCCCTGTCGCGCGGCGAGGGTGAACCATTTGTAGGCCTCGACGACATCCTTCGCCACGCCGTCGCCGTTGAAATAAAGCACGCCCAAATTGCACTGCGCCTCGGCGAATCCCTGCTGGGCGGCGAGTTCGTACCACTTGCGCGCCTCGGTGTAATCCACCTTCACCTTCTCGCCGCGATCGTAGGCCACGCCGACATTGTATTGCGCCCACGCCACGCCCTGTTCCCCGGCCTTGCGCCACCACTTGAGCGCCGCGTCCATGTCCGCCTTCACGCCGCTGCCCTTGGCGTAGAGGCCCGCGAGATTGGCCTGCGCCTCGGCGAAACCTTGCTCGGCGGATTTCGTGTACCACTTCGCGGCCTCGGTGTGATTCGGCAATCCGCCCACGCCGCGCGAGAAAAGTTCCCCGAGCAAATTCTGCGCTTCGGCGTCGCCTTTGGCCGCGGCTTTCTCGACCCATTTGGCCGCCTCGGCATTGCTCTTCGTCACGCCGTGACCCTTTTCGTGGAGCAAACCCAGACTGAACGCCGCATCGACATCGCCCTGGTCCGCGGCCTTGCGATACCACTTGGCCGCCTCGGTGAAATCCTGCGCGAGTCCGACGCCCGCCTCATACATCGCGCCGAGATTGAACTGCGCGCCGACGAAGCCCGCCTCGCCCGCCTTGAGCGACCACTTCAGCGCCTCGCCGAAATTTTTCGGCACGCCGTCGCCGATGTAGTGCCGCCAGCCCAGCGCGCATTGCGCCGCCGTGTCGCCCTTCTCGGCCCTGACCTGCAACACCGCGACCGACTCGACAGGCTCCACCCCCGCCGCGGGCGACGACAGCGCCAACCGCGCGAGGAACACGAGCAAAACCACGCGGACAATAAATTCCC
The DNA here is from genome assembly GCA_043757645.1 of Verrucomicrobiota bacterium. Classification (GTDB taxonomy): domain Bacteria; phylum Verrucomicrobiota; class Verrucomicrobiia; order Limisphaerales; family BJHT01; genus BJHT01. The sequence goes on along the minus strand of JAYVOY010000078.1, from coordinate 8,155 downwards.
GCGGCGCGTTCACGCGAAAACTTTCTGGGAGTACAAATCGGAGGTTCACGAAACAATCAGCCGCGAAACCGGGCGCACGTTGGTTTTTGAAAACTCACCAAACACTTGAAAAAATTGGGGGTTGGCGGGGTTCGCCACGGGGGGTGGGATGGGCGCCCGCACCTCAGCGCCGCTCGCGGGCTTGGCTGAACTTGCCATCGCGCCGCATGCGCACGTCCTTCCCGCGCGTGGTGTAATCCTCGCGGTTGTTATTGGTCTCCAGATACAGGCCGACCAATTGTCCGCGCGACAATTTGTCCCGGGGTGGGCCGGAGATCAGCGCCGCGAAACGCCGCAAGGGTGTCAGCAAGAAGTTCATACAACGGGCGCAAAATAAGCCCGAAAACGCGGTGATTCGAGCGAAAACTTTTCCGCGGCCGGAATCCAGCTCGTGAAAATGGCCCCGAGCGGGGAAAGGGCGGAGGATTGATTTTGGGCGCTCGGACAGGAAGCTCAAAATTCAAAGCTCAAGGGAAGTTCCAAGTTCCAGTGCGGGACGAACGTATCCCTGCAAACCTTTCGGCCCCACCCTGTTTTGTTCTGCCCCATTTTGTTCTTGGTCCTTCCCTTGAGCTTTGAACTTTGAGTCTTTGAGCTTTTCCCTCCGCCGCGCCGCATCTCTTGACCCACTTCCCCACGCAACTTAGCGTCGCGCAAATTCAAGACCGGAGCGCGCGCTCCGGGAAAACACACTGCCAACACCGCCACCCCTCCCCGCCATGAACACCCCCGAAGCAACCCTGCGCGCGTTCGCCCGCCGCCTGTTGTGGACGTGCGCGCTGCGCACCGGATTGCGCTGGCTGGCGTGGTGGTTCGTCGCGTGGGGCGTCGTCACGATGGCCGCGCGCATCAGCATGATCGCGTCGCCGACCGCGATTGCGTGGGGTTTGCTCGGCGGCGCACCCGTGGCGCTCGCGGCGTTTTTTTACGAATGGCGGCGCCGCCCCGGTGACGCCGCGTTGCGCGCGGTCTGCGATCTTCACAATCACTCGGGCGGCTTGCTCATGACTGGACGCGCCGCGAGCGCCGCGGGTTGGGACCGCGAATTGCCCGCGCTGGCCGTCCCCGGCGTGCGCTGGCAGGGTCGCCGCACGTGGGGATTTTTCGCCGCGACGCTGGTGTTCGCGCTGCTCACGCTGGCGATTCCCGATCGCTACGCCGCGTTCGGACGCCAGCGTTCGCTCGCCATCGGGCAGACCGTCGCGGAACTCGAGACGCAGATCGAGGCGTTGCAGGAGGAGAAAATTCTCAAGGATAAAAAAGCCGAGGAACTGAAACAGGAACTCGCCAAACTCGCCCACGACGCCACCGGCAACGACCCCGCGAAAACCTGGGAAGCCCTCGATCATCTCAAGGCCGCCAACACCGAGCTTGCCAAGCAGGCCGCCGAGGAGGCCATCGCCAAGACCGCCAAGCTCGCGCAGGCCGAGACGCTCGCCGCCGCGACGAGCCAGTTGCCCGACAACGCCGCGGGTCGCGAGACCGCCACCAAGGCGATGCAGGAACTCGCGTCGCTCCTGCAAAACGCCAAGCTCGACGCGGGCCTGCTCGCGTCCGAGTTGCCGCCCGGTTTGCTCGCAGCCGCCAAGGCCGGCGGCCTCACGCCCGAGCAGCTCAAGGAATTGATCAAATCGCTCCAGGCGAACAAAGGCCAACTCTCCGACACGCTGAAAAAGTTGAGCGAACTCAAGCTCATCGACCCCGCGCAACTCGGGAAATGCGAGAAGGCCGGCGAATGCAAAAACCCCAATGGCCTCGCGGCTTTCCTCGCCGAGAACGGCTCGAAAACCGAGGGCTTGCTGCTGCTGCTCGAACAATATTCCGCCGCCACCGGCGGTGTGAGCGACGATCCTCCCGGCAACACGCCGATGACGATTGGCGATCCTTCCAGCGAGGAAGGCGCGAAGTTCAAACCGCAGGCGCTGCCGCCCGGTTCGCTCGCCGCGCTGAAGGACGCGCAGCGCATCGGCCTCAGCAAATCCGCGCCGGAGGTCACCGGCACGCGCGAGACCGCACAGTCCGGCGCGCTCACCGGCGCGGGCGCGGGCGGCGGCGAGGCCCACACGCAGGTCATCCTCCCGCGCCACAAGGCCGCCGTGCAGCGCTTCTTCAAACGGGAGAATTGATGCCGACGAATTTCCAACGTGGCACCGACATCTTCAGCATCGCCCCCGCCAGAAACTGGAGCGCCGAGCACCGGCTCGGCGCGAACACAACGTCATCGTCCACGCCGAGCCGGTGCTCGGCGCTCCGCCGCGGTTCACGGCACCGATGCGCGATTCGAGAATTGTCAAAACTCCCCACGAACCTCTGTGTGCATCGCGTCTCTGTGGTCCAAATTTCGCGCAACTTGGACCACAGAGACGCGATGAACACAGAGAAGCGGGTTCCGACGTTCAACACGGGACTCTTGGTTCGAGAAAATTTCTCCCCACCTAAACAAGCCGAGATGACAAGCGAATGAAGTCCGAAGATTTTCTGGTTCGCATTCGCTTGTCACATTGGTTCACCGTTTCGGCGCGCGGGATTTTGTTCTCGCGAAAATCATTTCCCACTCATCGCTCGCGAGCGGACGTGCCCGACAAAATTGCTGTCGCCACGACGAACTTCCCCCAACTTCGCGCGCCCATTTTTTCATTCCCATGACCCACTCCCCGCTTCTCACCCCCGACGAGCTTCGCCCCGCCAACGTCCTCACCGCGCGCATTCTCGAGCAGCTCGACGCCATTCTGCTTGGCCGTCCCGAGCTGCACCGGCTCGTGCTCATCGGCATTCTCAGCCGTGGCCACGTGTTGCTCGAGGGCGTGCCCGGCCTCGGTAAAACCGCGCTCGTGAAAACCATCGGGCAGATTCTCAAGCTCGATTTCAAGCGCATCCAATTCACGCCCGACCTCATGCCTGGCGACGTGCTCGGCGCGCACATTCTCCAGGAAACCTCCGCCGGCAAACGCGAACTTGTCTTCCAACCCGGCCCGGTTTTCACGAACATTCTCCTCGCCGACGAAATCAACCGCGCCTCGCCCAAGACCCAATCCGCCATGCTCGAAACCATGCAGGAAGGCTGCGTCACGCTGCTCGGCACCACGCGCAAACTGCCCGATCCCTTCTTCGTTCTCGCCAGCCAAAACCCCATCGAACTCGAGGGCACCTACCCGCTCCCCGAGGCGCAGCTCGACCGCTTTCTCTTCCGCCTGCTCTTTGAAAACGTCGGCGTGGACACGCTCGAGCAAATCATTTCCGAACGCCGCCGCGGCGAACTTCCCGCGCCCACCTGGCAGCTCGAGCACGCGCAACTCCAAGCGCTCTTCGCCGTCATGGGCCGCATTTTTCTGCCCCGGCCCGTCGCGCGCTACATCGCGCGCCTCGTCACCGCCACGCATCCCGGCGCGACCGAGGCCACCGACGATGTCACCCGCTACGTGTCCTACGGCGCGTCCCCGCGCGCGGCCATCGCGATCGCCGAGGGTGCGCGCGGCCACGCCTTGATCGCGGGCCGTCCGACCGTGGGCTTCGAGGATGTGCAAGCCGTCGCACCACCCGTGCTGAACCACCGCCTCATTTTGAATTACCAATCCCGCTTCGACCGCGTGACCACCACGACCGTCGTGCAAGGCCTGTTGAAAAAACTCGATCCCACCGGCCTCAATTTGCCCGCCGATCTCAAGCTCGAAACCGCGGCGGTGTGAGGGCGTGACGGAAATTTTTTCGCCACGGATGAAACACCGATGAAACACGGAAGCGAAAGGGAGAACGAGGCGATTGGCGCGCGCGGGAATTGCGCGTCGCTGCGGGGCGTGCTGGGCGCGGGGACGAGTGCGGCGTGGTTGGGGGCTTGCTGGTTGGAGTGGCTGTTCTCCCTCACCCCGGCCCTCTCCCGCTGGGAGAGGGAGAATCGTCGTCCGCGCCCGGCAAAGCGTTGCGGCCCCGCAAACCGTAGCGGCTGCAACAACACCGAAGTCGGCCAAACGTACACCCTCTCCCAGCGGGAGAGGGCAGGGGTGAGAGCCTGTCTGAAAATGCGGTGGAGCGCGGCTGTGTCGCAGACCAGCCGCAGCCACCAGCTCCACCCGGACGCCGCACCAATGCGTCTGTGCTGCGGCTGGTCGAGGACGACACAGCCGCGCTCCGGAATTTTCAGCCAGGCTCTGAGGGAGAACGCCCGCAAATTTTCCAGCGCTCGTGAAACAATTCCAACCGCGCCGATTCGCGTTCTCCCCGCGCTTCCCGGGAACTCGAAAAACTCTCTTCTCCCCGCGCTCGCGTTTTTGTTGCTCCTCGTGCTTGCCCGCACCGGCGCGGCGGCGGAGCGGTTTGAGGACATCGTGATCGCGGCGCAATCGACGGCGGCGGGCGAGAGCACGCACGGGTATTTCGAGCATCGGTTCCTGATCGAGAACCAGTCCGCGACCCGCAGCCACACGGTCGAATTGGTGCTGCCCGAGCGCGCGGGGTCGGGTTGGGGCGACAGCATCTCGTCCATCCGCCGCGCGGCCACGGTCGGCCCCGGCTCCACGGTGACGCTCTCGCTGTGGCAACCCGCGCTGCCCATCCACTCGGGCAACAACGTGGTGCGCGTCAACATTGGCGGACGCCCTCGCGGCGTCGTCTTGCTGCCCCACGCCGTTCGCCACGCGACCACCGGAACGAGTTCCGGCTCACCTGCGCCGCCTGTCGCCCTCGTCAGCCGCAGCCTCAACACCGACGACCTCGAAGCCGCGCTGGCCGGCACCACGCACCGCCCCGCCAAACCCTACTCCGCCGAGATGGCCGTTGGCCCGCCCGATGTGCCTGGCACAGCCATTCACCCCAACGCCTGGATGCCGGAACCCAACGGCCGCCCTCACTGGCTCGAACTGGATTTCCCGCCCGTGACCACGCCGAAATCGATCACCATTTACGAAACTTTCTGTACCGGACTAATCAACGATATCGTGCTCTACGACGCCAAACACGAACAGTTGGCCACGGTGTCGAATACCGTCGCATCTGTTGCTCGCGGCAATCACACCCACAGTTTCTCTTTGCGCCCCGTCTCAAACGCTGTGGCCACGGTACGCATCAATTTCCGTCCGAGCGCCGAGCGAAAGTATGCCATCGACTCCGTGCGCCTGAACGCCGCTAGCGGCTCCGAATATGCGATCGCCGCCCGAGCCGACAGCTCCGGCGACGCTTCCCATTTCGGATCCTCAAGCCCGCCCAAATCCGCCACCACCCCGTCCCCCCTCAAACTCCTCCGCGCCGAAACCGAACCCGCCGCGTGGAGCGAACACTGGCTCGCCTACACGCGCTTCGATGCGGTGATCCTGCATGACGCCGATTTCGCCGCGCTCAGTGCGGGCGCGCGCGAGGCGCTCCTGCGTTACGCGGAAGCCGGCGGCACCATCGCGGTCTTCGGCAAAACGACACCTCCCGCGACCGCGCTCGCCTTCGAAAAAGAATCGTCCACCAATGTCCGCCGCTTCCACGTCGGCTTCGGCCTCTGGCTCGCGCTCGAAGCGTCTGACACCAAGAGCCTCAATGTCCAACAGCGCCGCAAACTGCTCGACGCCGCGAGCCATTCGCAAGGCCCATGGCGTTCGGAACACGACTCCGCCTCCGCCAATGCCGCGTGGCCCGTCGTCGAGGATCACGGCCTGCCGTTGCGCGGACTCGTGGCCATTCTCCTCGTCTTCGTCATCCTCATCGGCCCCGTGAATGTCTTTGTCCTCAGCCGCCGCAACCGCCGCATCTGGCTGCTCTGGACCATCCCGGCGATCTCCGGCGTCACGTGCCTGCTTGTGTTCGGCTACTCGTTTGTGAGCGAGGGCTTCACGCCGAGCGTGCGGCTCGAGGGCGTGACGTTGCTCGATCAAATCAATCATCGCGCCACGACGCTCGGGCGCACCGCGTTCTACGCGCCGCTCACGCCGGGCAACGGCTTGCACTTCAGCTTCGACACCGAAGTGACGCCGTTCGTCTCCAAAGCCTCCGGCAACACCGCGGGCCGCGAGATTGTGCTGAACCAAGATCAAAATTTGGCAAGCGGCTGGGTCACCGCGCGCGTGCCCGCGCATTTCCTCCTGCGCAAATCCGAAACCCGCCGCGAGCGCATCGATGTCGAATTCGCCGCCGACGGCACTCCCACAGTGGTGAATGGCCTGGGGGGCGAAATCCGTTCGCTCCGCCTCGCCGGTCTGGACGGAAGTTTGTGGCAAGGCGAGAAACTTGCCGCCGGACAGAAGGCGCGCCTGACCAACTCCGGCGGTCGAGTTTCCACGGCGACCGAATCTTTCTCCGCATTTTACAACTCCGATTGGGCGGCAAATCTCAATCTCACGGTACCCGCACCGGAGCGTTTCCTACGCCCCGGCACTTACCGCGCCGAACTCGACTCCGCCCCCTTCCTCGAAAACGGCCTCGGCGCGAAAGCCCCGTTGCGCGCGAAGTCCCAGGTTTTCGGCATCTTCCAAGCCCCACCCGCCGCCCCATGAAAGTTCGCGTCGAAAATCTTTTCAAACAATTCGGCGCCACGCCCGCGGTGGATGGCATTTCCTTCTCCTTTGATTCCGGGCACATCTTCGGCTTCGTCGGCCCCAATGGCGCGGGCAAGACCACGACCATGCGCATCATCTCGACCATCGAGGAGCCGACCGACGGCCACGTCTTCGTCAACGGCGTCTCCGTCGTCGAGGAACCCGAGGAGGTCCGCCGCCTCGTCGGCTACGTGCCCGATTCGCTGCCCGCGCACATCGACATCACGGTGCATGAGTATCTGGATTTTTACGGGCGTGCCTACGGCCTGCGCGGCGCGAAACTCCGGCAGGCCGTCGCGAGCGTCGAGGAATTCACCAACCTCACCGGCATCCGCGAGAAGCTCCTGCGCGCGCTCTCCAAGGGCATGAAACAGCGCGTCACCCTGGGCCGCGCGCTCATCTACGATCCCGACGTGTTGATCCTCGACGAACCCGCCGCAGGCCTCGATCCACGCGCGCGCATCGAGTTGCGCGAACTGCTGAACCTCCTGGCCGAGCGCAAAAAGGCGATCCTCATCAGCTCGCACATTCTCACCGAGTTGAGCGAAATGTGTAACGGCGTGGTCATCATCGAGCGCGGCCGCATCCTCGAAACCGGCACCATCGAGGACCTGTTGAAAAAGCGTTCCGCGCTCCGCACCGTCACCGTGCGCGCGCTCGGGCCGACGGCGAAACTGGTGCAAGACCTCCTGCTGCTGCCCGGCGTGGAAAACGTGCGCCCCGTCGGCGCGGAAGTTTATTTCGAGGTCACCGGCGAGGACGAACAGGCCAGCGAAGTGCTCGGCCAACTCATCGGCAAAGGCCACAAAATCGCCGAGTTCAAACAATCCCGCGCCGACCTTGAGGACATCTTCATGTCGGTGACGAAGGGGGGCGTGCAATGAACATCTCCCACCCTCACCCCGAACGGAGCGCGGGCGTCCCGCCCGCAGCGGCACCTTGCGTCGAGCACGCCAAGAACATTCCACGCCCCCACCCATGATCGGCCCCCGCTCACCCATCATTCTTCCGCGCTGGGATCTCAATCCCGTCGTCGTGAAGGAACTTCGCCAGGCCGTGCGCAACTGGTTCGTCGTCGGCGTGCTGCTGATTTTGCTGCTCATCCTCTTCGTCGCGATGGTGATGTACCTCCTCAGCGAAAGCATCGGCGCCACCGCGAACCCGACGCTTGGGCGCAACATTTTCCAAGTCTTCTACACCATCCTCACCCTCGGCAGCATGCTGTTCCTCCCCATCTACACCGGCACGCGCTTCGCCAAGGAACGCGAGGACTCGAACCTGGATTTGATGTTCATCACCACGCTCACGCCGGGGCAAATCATCCGCGGAAAAATCCTCGGCGGCGTGATTCTCACCGCCCTGTTTTACAGCGTCTTCATGCCGTTCATGGCGTTCTGCTACCTGCTGCGCGGCGTGGATTTGCCGTCGATGTTCGTCGTGCTCGCGATGAGCTTCATCGTCGTCACCGCGTTAATCCACCTTGCCGTGTGCCTCGCGTGCCTGCCGGTGAGCCGGAATTTCAAGGGCGGCATCGGGGCCGCGACTTTTTTCCTGAGCCTGAGCTGGGTCGGCGGCATGAGCTTCGGCGGCATCGCGATGATCGA
>JAYVOY010000077.1:0-2693 GCA_043757645.1 Verrucomicrobiota bacterium | reverse complement strand
GGATCATCCAAGGATTCGGATCAATGACGGCGTGACTCACGGCGCGACCCTACCGACTTGCCCCCACCCGCGGTCAAACAACTTATCCATGCGCCGCCGCTGTCTTCGGCGAGAACAAATCTTGAACTCGAATTCCGAAATGGAAATGCGCGGAACGGACGCTCCACCCCGCCAGCGTTGGCCAGCGCTGGGTTTGCTTCCCCGTGCGACTGCATGGTTCCGGTTTAGGCGGCGGGGCGCGCGCGCGTTTTGCGGGCGATGGGCGCCCATTCTCTGCCGCGGAGCGGCGTCGGAGAAAATTAGCCGGGGGCCATCGAGCGGATGCGAGCGCGGCCCCCGGTTGGCGCGCTTTCGTGAATATGCCCCGGAGGGGCGCCGGAGGATTATGTTCTCGCGACGACACGGGATTCTTTCTTCGATGCCCCTCCGGGGCAGAAGGATTTTCGCGCGGCGACCGGGGGCTGCGCTCGCTGTCGCTTGCTGGCCCCCGGCTAATTTCCTGCGGTGTCCCTCCGGGACCAGAACGCGTGCGGGTGTTTTTCGTTCTGTGTTCCGCCTTTAGCCGTAACGACGCAATTGATGGACCGCCGCCGTCGCGGCGGCTCAGGGCGTGGGAAGGCCGCGAGGGCAATTCACACTGCCGCTTTTGGTTCACCGTTCAGGGAACCTTTTGAACTACGGAAAATGCCCACCGCCGCCGCATTGGGACGGTGTGAGCCGCCGGGACGGCGGCGGTCCGACTGCGTTGTTACGGCTGAGGTGGGGAAAAGTTAGAATCTCGTTACCTCGTCTCCTACAGGCGGGAAAGGGGTTAGAGTCTCGTTACCTCGTCTCCTACAAATAAGGGTGAGTCTCGTTACCTCGTCTCCTACAGGCGGGGAAGGGGTTGGAGCCTCGTTACCTCGACTCCTACAAAGGGGTGAGTCTCGTTACCTCGTCTCCTACAGGGTCAGGGTTTGAAGGCGGGGTGGGTGGGGTTGCCGCTGGCTTCGAACCAGGCGAGGAGGTCGAGGATTTGATCGGCGGTGAGGGTGTTGAGGAGGTCGGTGGGCATCGGCGAAATATTCGAGAGTTCGCGGCGGCGGATTTCCTTTTTGGCCAGCGTGACGGTGTCGGGGGAGAGGGGATTGGGGCGAAGGATTAGTTTCGCGGCGTCTTCGCTCTCGATGGTGCCGGTGAGGTCGGAGCCGTCGGCGAGGAAGAGGGTCACGTTGCGGAATTTTTCATCGATGATTTTGGAGGGGTCGATGATTTGCTCGAGGAGGTCGCGGCGGCTGAAGCGGCTGGCAACGCTGGTGAGGTCGGGGCCGAGGACGGAGGCGGGCAGGGAGTTGTCCGCGCTGACGCGGTGGCAGAGGACGCATTGGGCCTGCGTGAGGGCGGTGCGCGCGCCAGCCCAGGAGCGTCCGCGCGAGGCGTCGGCGAGGCGGGGGAGGAGGTCGGTGAGTTTCCAGTTTTTCACGAACGGGGCGGGGTTGGAATTATGAATTATGAGGGATGAATTATGAAGGCTCGAAGCCGCGGAGAGTTGGAGGATGGTTTCGCGGTCGGCGGGGGTGAGGGCGGCGAGGTGTTCTTTGCGGGTGTCGGCGAGGGCTTTGAAATATTGGCGCGCGCCGGGAAGTTTTTCGGCGCGGTCGAGCGCGGCGAAGACGGCGCGGCGGGCGTCGAGGGTCCAGCCGTCCTGAACGTAGCGGAGGAAGAATGGGTAGTGGAGCAAGTCCTCGCTGGTGGTGGCGTCGCGGAGGAGGGCGAGGGTTTTGGGGATGACTTGGGGCGAGCGGAGATAGACGAGGAGCTCGACGAGCATCTGGTTCACGCGCGAATCGGTGGTGGGGTAAAGTGGTTCGAGCCAATGAAGACAGGCCTGGCGTTGCGTTTCGTCCGGCGGGCCGAGGCGGATGAAGGTGAGGGCGAGGATTCGCAGGGTGGTGATTTGTTGCTCGGGGCTGATGGATTGTGTGAACCGCCCAAACAACCTAGTTTTTATGAAGTGTAGGGAGTTCGGATCGCCGCTCCGAACACGGGCAAGGAGGGTTGTCAGGTGCCCGTCAAAATTGGTCTTATCCCATTTCTTCGGCATGACCCAGGAGGTCAGGGAGGCCGATTCGAGAAGAGTTCGGCCGACATTTTGAAGCGTTCGGTCGGATGAGAAGCTGCCTTTTAGACCCCCAAGTATTCGACGATTTTCTCCGACAAGTCCCGGTTGGACTGATTCCATCAATTCCTTCAGATCGCCCAGGGATGCTTGGCTCGGGTTTAATTCCCGGTTTACCAAAGTCGAAGGCTGTACGGGTTGGCTGTAGCTGACGTGATACAATCCCGACTGCGTCCCGCGCCCTCCCGTTATAAACCACATCGCGCCGTCGGGGCCGATGCAGGCGTCCGTCACGTTCATCGGGCGACCACCGATGAAGAGTTCGTTGGTGCCGGTGTAGCTTGATCCCGATTCATTTAGGTGGACTGCGAGGATGCGCCCGTAAGCCCAGTCGCACAGGAAGAGTGCGTTTTTGTATTTCTCCGGGAACTTCGCGCCGTAGCCGAAGATCACGCCCGTGGGCGAGGCGAGGCCGATGTCCACGACGCTGGGCAGTGTGTCGGGATACCACGCGGGCCAGCGCGCGGTGCCGCGACGCCAGCCGAAGTCCGCGCCGGGGACGACGTGGAGGACGCGGTTGGGCATGTACCACGGG
>JAYVOY010000076.1:0-2694 GCA_043757645.1 Verrucomicrobiota bacterium | reverse complement strand
TGTCGAGGCGCGCGCCGGTCTCGGGGTTCCAAAGTTTCACCGTGCGGTCGGCGCTCGCGCTGGCGAGCACGCGGCCATCAGGCCGGAACGCGAGGCCGAAGACGGCGCCGTTGTGGCCCTTGAGTTCGCGGAGTTGTTCTCCGGTGGCGGCGTTCCAAAGCCGGATGCGCTGGTCGTAGCTGCCGGTCGCGAGCGTCTTGCCGTCGGGCGAAAGCGCGAGCGCGTAGAGCGCGTCGGGATGCGCGTTCCACGAGCGGAGGAGCGTGTCGGTGTTTACGTCCCAGTGGCGGACTTCGCCGATAATCCCCGGCTCGCCCGCAGCGGCGAAAAGTTGCGCGCCGTCGGCGGAGAAGGCGAGTGCGGTGACGTTGCCGCGATGGCCGGGCAGCGTGCGCGCGGGGCGGTGCGTTGTGGCGTCGAGCAACTCGATTTCGCCGTAGCGCCCCGCGGCGAGGAGCTTCGCGCGCGGCGAATAAGCGAGTGCGGTGACGGATTTCGCGGGCGCGATTTTGGGGGCGATCTTCGGAATGTTCAACGTGAGCGCGGTCGGAACTGCGGGGGCTTTTGCGCCGGCGTCGATCCACGATTTGAGGAGCGCGATTTCCGAGGGGTCGAGGTGCTTCTTTTTGCCGGGCGGCATGAACTGGTTCTTGCCCTCCTTGCCCGAACGGCCCTCGAGAAATTTCACGAGCCGGCTGTCCGAACTTTTGCCGGGGACAATCGCCGCGCCCGAGTCGCCGCCTTTGAGCAGCGCGGCGTGCGTCTCAAGCACGAGGCCGCCCTCGGGGTCTTGGGTCGCGTGGCAGTCGAGGCAGTATTGCTGGAAGAGCGGGGCGATGTGCTTGGCGAAATCGGGGGGCTCGGCGGCGGGGAGATGGCACGCGAAGCACGCGAAGGCGAGAAGTGTGAAGGCGATTTGGGGAATGAATCCGTTGCGAATTGGGTGCGACCAGTTTCCTTCGGCGCCCCTCCGGGGTGTGTTTTTTGACATGGCGATTCCGGGGGCCGCGCTGCGCTTGCCCCCGGCTAATTTCTCCGCGCCCCTTCGGGGCGGAGACGAATGGACAGACGCAAACTGGGCGCGTGGTCGGAAGTCTTGTCCCGAAGGGACGCCGCAGGAAATTAGCCGGGGTCCAGCGAGGCACGAGCGTAGCCCCCGGAAAGCGTCCGCGAAAATGGCCGTGCCCCGGAGGGGCATCGTCAGAAAATCATTCAAAGTATTGCGGGTCATATTCGATTCCAGCTCGTTTGAGGAGTCGCTCAAGTTCCTCTTTCGAGGACTCTGTCTTGTGATGTTCCTTTTGCTTCGCAATGTAGTTGCAACCGATGGCCGCGAGGTCGGGCTGACCGTTGCGCCGAAGTATCCGTCCTGCCAGCCGAAGTCCCAGACCATGAGTTTCTTGTGAACCCATTCCGAGGAAAGCGATTTGAGGTCACGCATCACGTCGGCGGCGCAGTGGGTGGCGCGCAGGCCGGCGAGCAGATGGACGTGGTCGCGCGTGCCGTTGATGATTTCGGGAACGCCGCCGAGATTTTTTAGGACGCTCCCGAGGAAGGCATGAAGGCGCGATTCCCATTCCGGCAGGATCAGATTACGACGATCCTTCGTGGCCCACACGAAATGGAAACTGAAGCTGATGTAGGTGGATCCCATGAGTGGTCTTACGGGGCAGCAGGCTGAGTAGCGCGTGAATGCGAATGTCCCGGAGGGACACCGCAGGAAATTAGCCGGGGGCAAGCGAAGCGCGGCCCCCGGTTCGAGCACGTGCATTGAGTTGCGCCCCGGAGGGGCGTCGGTAGAAAAAATCCCTCAACAGGAACGCGCTTTTCCTCCGGCGCCCCTCCGGGGCGGGACGCGTTTCGGGTGGCTGACCGGGGGCTGCGCTCGTGCCTCGCTGGCCCCCGGCTAATTTTCTGCGAAGCCCCTTCGGGGCCAGGCTGCGCGTGCCGCCGCTCATTTGAATTTGATGTCGGCATCAGTCCCTCCCTCAGTGGTTGAACAAAAACTCCCGGCTGCTCAAGAGGCTCCAGAACATGTCCTCGACGGCGGCGCGGCGTTCGTTCTCCGGTGCGGCTGCGAGGGCTTTCGTCATCGCGGCGCGTTCGTGCTCGGAAGGCTGGCGGGCCAGCGTGAGCAGGTAGGTTTCCTCGATGAGTTGGTCGTTCGACATTTTCTTCGCGAGCAACTGCTCGATGCGGTTGCCTTTCTTCGCGAGCTTGTCGTTGAGGGTCTCGCCGTTGGCGATGTGGAGCGCCTGGGCCATGCTCGGTTCGCTCGTGCGCTCACATTCGCACGTGCTCACGCGCTCGGGGCGGCCGAAGCTTTTCAGGAAGTAGGACGCCACGTTCGAGTCGGGCAGTTGCAACGCGCGGAAGCCGCTCGGATACATCTTGCCCAGGCCCTTGTTTGCGTTGCGCGCGTCAATGCGGAAATCCGTCGGCACGCCGGTCGCGGCGGCGAAGGCGTCGAGCAGCACCTCGGCCTTGAGGCGGCGCGGGTAAAAGCGCGCGTAGTAGCGCGAGTCCGCCTCGTTCCCCGGCAGCGCGACGCTCGAACGCTGATACGCCTCGCTCTGGAGAATCGCGCGCATCAGCGCCTTGAGGTCGAACTGGTTCTTCACGAGAAATTCCGCGGCGGCGCTGAACAACTTCTCGTTGCTCGCGGGATTCGCGAGGCGGATGTCGTCCACGGAC
>JAYVOY010000075.1:0-2699 GCA_043757645.1 Verrucomicrobiota bacterium | reverse complement strand
CGGAGAACGAAATTGGTTAAAAAGTTTGGAACGATTCAGTTTTTTCGCTGCTGGGCGCGGAGGATGAACAACGGCTTTCCGAGTGTCCAACTTTTCCGATCAGACTGAGCCGTAACGATGCAGTCGGACCGCCGCCGTCTCGGCGGCTCCCACCGTCCCAACGGGGCGAATGCGCGGATTTTCCTCGGCCCAAAATGCTCACTGAATAGGGAACCAAAAGCGCGCGGACAATTTGCCCCCTCAGACTTCCTCACGCCGGGAGCCGCCGGGACGGCGGCGGTCCGCACATTGCATGGTTACGGCTGAGGAAGGTTGGGGACGAGGCCGGGAAGTTTCAGCGCGGGGAAAAAGGTTGTGGCGGTGAAATGGTGGTTTTTTTCACGCCCATCCGCGTCATCCGCGGTTAAACAATTCGAGTTTCGGAGTTCGGATTCGATCAGGTTTCCTCCCCAAAAAAAACGGCGCGATCAGCAACGATGCAAACTCTGTTGGACATGCAACACGGTTTGCGTCGCTCGAATGGGCGGGTTTCAGAGCCGGTCGCTGACACGTGGCTCCCCGCAGCACCGCAGCAGCGGCAGGATGGGAATCAAATCAGGCTGCGTCCGGGTTCCTTGCAGTCTGGGTGAAAGGACTTTTTCCCCGCGCCGGTGCCGCATAACCTGATCGCGCATGAATCCCGACGAACCGCAGTCCTCCACCTCCACGCCCGCGGCGGCGCGGCAATACTCCGCGCTGGCGACCCGAAGACGGGCGCATCTGGACATTGCCCTCGCATTTACTTTCCTCACCGCAACGGCCCTCACCGCCCTCACTGCCAGCGCCGCCGAGAGCCGCGTCGTTTTCACGGAGGCGTTTGATCACACGGGGAATCATCCGCTCGGTTTCACAGACGTGTGCGAGATCCACGAGGCTCCGCCGAGTCTGAAGCATCTGGCGTTTCGTCCGCTCGCGAACAAATCGAGCGAGGTTTACCGCGGGCTGTTTCGCTTTCCGCGGCGCGGCGCGGCGCTGACGGATTACGAGTTTCGTTTCCGCTTCGCCTTTCCGCGCGACAGCAAAAAGGCGTTCACGCTGACGCTCGTTTGCGGTGATGTGGCGGACAAAAAGAGCGAAATCTCCAACGTCCTCACCCTCTCGGAAAAACTCATGGGCATCCGCCCGCCCGCGACGAGCCTGCTGCCCGCGACCGGCGGCAGCGCGGCGGAACTCGACTTGCGCCTCATGCCTGACGGCCTCTGGCACCACGCGCTGGTGCGCAGTCGCGGCCGGACGCTCGAGCTGTTTGTCGAGAACGACGGCGTGCTGCGGAAGTTCGCGCAGACGGAAGTCGCGGGCGCGCCGTTGCTCGGTTTCAATTTTGCCGGCACGACGGCGGTGGATTTTGATGACCTTGAAATTCGCCGGATCGATCCGCCGCCGCCGGGGAGTTTTCAAATCGCCGATGGCGTGAAGACCGCGCTGCAAGCCGTCGCGCACACGCTCGCGATTCCGACCAATGCCACCGCCGTCTCCGCGAACTTCCGCCTCGGCTCCTATCCCGCGAACGCCGCGCTCAAGCTCCGCCACGCCGATGGTTCGGAACGCGTGATCGATGTTCGCACGGTGGGTTCCTTCTACGACAAAGCTGTCGTGCGTTCCGTCAACGAACTCAATGCGGAGGGCAAACTCGCCGCGGTGCAGAAGGCGCAAAAGGAGCGGCTGAACCTGCGCGACGCCGGCGTGGCCTTCAGGGAACGCGCGCCCGCGGACCCGAAGGCCGCGTGGAATCTGACCTATCTCACGCGCCCGAGTTTGCACTCGCGCTACGCTCCCGACCGCGAGCTGCAAATCGCCTCGGCGTGGGAAAGTTTTCCCGCCGCGTCGCAGAAGTTCATCCAGTTCGAGTTGCGCCTCGACGAGCGCGGCGCGCAGGTGTGGCTCGATGGCCGTTACGCCACGCGCTTCGACAGCGCCGCGCGCGCGACGTCGCTCACGTTGGTGCTGCCCGCGCACGCTTCACTCAGGGACGAGCGGATTTCCACCGAACCCTTCAGCGGGAAATTTCTCGCGCTCGACGTGCGCCACATCGCCAATCCCGGCGCGCTCGCGGACGCGAAAATCTCCCTCGCAGGAAAGCCCGCGGGCGCGCACGTGCTCGGCGGAATCCCGTTGCTCGTCGCCGATGGTCCCGGCAATGCCGACACCGGCGTGTGCCGCGAAAACCTTGGCAGCTTCTATCTCGAATGCGACGGCTACCTCGCGCGCACGCCGTTTGACGGGATGCCCGAGAGTCTGTTGTTCAGCGTGCCGGTCGCGCAGTATCGCCGCGCGTGGCTGCTCTGCGCCGTCGAGGATGATGCGGACAAAGTTCCGATCGTCACCGCGCGCCTCACAAAATTTCTGCCCGGCTCCCACGTCGGCCGCGGCCCCGCCATCGCCGACACGGTCGTCACGTTGCCGCGACTCGGCGAGCCGCTGCCGCCCGGCGTCACGCAAGTCGGTGAAATCAAGACCGGTGGCAAAACGCTCCCGCTCTATCTCGTCGAGTGCAAAACCGATTCCGGCGGCATTCAGGAAATCATCTTTCAGGAGAAACCCGCGTGGCTGGATTTCGAGGTGCTCGGCAAGCGCAACGACAAGGACAACTTCTACGTGGACCGCTCGCGCAAGCCCTCGGACGACCTCAGCGGTGTCCACGTTTTCGCCGCCACGCTCGA
>JAYVOY010000074.1:0-2705 GCA_043757645.1 Verrucomicrobiota bacterium | reverse complement strand
CCCGTTCCGGCCGCTTTGCCAGCGGTCCCGCCGCCGCTGTCGCCGCGTTTTCCGAATCCATTTCCTTCGATTGGCGGCTGTGGCGGCACGACATCCTCGGCTCGCAGGCGCACGCGGCGATGCTGCAAAAAATCGGCGTGCTGACGGGGGCGGAACTCACGGCGATCGTGGGTGGGCTGGATGAAATCGCCGCGGAAATTGCCGCGGGCAAGTTCACGTGGAAACCCGAGCTTGAGGACGTTCACATGAACCTCGAGGCGGAACTCACGCGCCGCGTGCCCGCGGGCGCGAAGCTCCACACCGCCCGCTCGCGCAACGATCAGGTCGCCCTCGATGTCCGCCTCTGGCTGCGCGATGAAATTGCCGCGCTCCACGGTGAAATTCGTGCGCTCCAAGCCGCGCTCGTCGGCCTCGGCGCGCGGCACGCGGAGGTGATCATCCCCGGCTACACGCACCTGCAACGCGCGCAGCCGGTTTACTTTGCGCACCATTTGCTCGCCTACGTCGAGATGCTCGCGCGCGATCACGACCGGCTCGGCGATGGCGCGCGGCGGGTGAATGTCTGCCCGCTCGGCAGCGGCGCGATTGCCGGCAGCACCCTGCCGCTCGACCGCGAATTCGTCGCGCAACGACTCGGTTTCGTCGATGCCCGCAAACGCGCGCGGCTCACGCAGAACAGCATGGATGGCGTGAGTGATCGCGATTTTGTCATCGAGTTTTGCGCCACGTCCGCGCTGCTCGCGGTGCATTTGAGCCGGCTCGCGGAGGACGTGATTCTGTGGGCGAGCGCCGAGTTTAATTTCATCAGGATCGCCGATGCGTACACGACGGGTTCGTCGTTGATGCCGCAGAAAAAAAATCCCGACATCGCGGAACTCACGCGCGGCAAATCGGGCCGCGTGATCGGCAATCTCGTCGCGCTGCTCACGCTGTTGAAGGGCTTGCCGATGACGTACAACCGTGATTTGCAGGAGGACAAGGAACGCCTCTTCGACACCGCGGACACGGTGCGCGCGTGCGCGCGGCTGATGGCCGCGATGCTCGAACACACGACGGTGAAGGCCGAGGTTTGCCGCGCCGCCGCGAGCGATCCGCAACTGCTGGCGACCGATCTCGCGGATTATCTCGTGCGCAGGGGAATGGCGTTTCGCCAGGCGCATCACATCGTCGGCGCGGTCGTGGGCTTCGCGGAAGCGGCGGGCAAGCCGCTGGACAAAGTGTCGGTCGCGGAGTTCCAAAAAATCTCGCCCGAGTTCGGCGCGGATGTCGGCGACGTTTTCAATCTCGCGAAGGCGATGCAGCGCCGCACGCTCACCGGCGCGCCGGGCACGCGCGAGGTGAAGAAGCAACTCGCGCGCTGGCAGAAGCGGCTGGGGAAGTGATGGGAACGGAGCGCGGCTGTGTCGCAGACCAGCCGCAGCGGCCACGCAACGACGAGGTCGTGGAAAGTTTCAGCGGGCCTCTTGCTGGTCACGCGCTGCGGCTGGTCTGCGACACAGCCGCGCTCCGCACCGCGGGACAAGCCACCACCAACTTCGAGATGCACCGCGCTGGCGCGCTTACGCGAGGATTTCGTTCACGACGTGGCCGTGAACGTCGGTCAGTCGGAAGTCGCGGCCGGCGTGGTGGTGGGTGAGTTTCTCATGGTCGAAGCCGAGGCAGTGCAAAATCGTGGCCTGCAAATCGTGAACGTGGACGGGGTTCTCCACGACATGGAAGCCGAGGTCATCCGTCGCGCCGTAAGTGAGGCCGGGCTTGATGCCGCCGCCGGCCAGCCACATGGAGAACGCCTGCGGATGATGATCGCGCCCGAGGCTGCGCCCGAGCGCACGATTGGTCTCGACCATCGGCGTGCGACCAAATTCGCCGCCCCAGATCACGAGCGTGTCATCGAGCAGGCCGCGTTGTTTCAAGTCGGTGAGCAGCGCGGCGCTGGCTTGGTCGGTTTTGCCGCAATTGTTTTTCACGTTGCCCGCCACGTCGCCGTGGGCATCCCAGCCCTCGTGATAAATGTTCACGAAGCGCACGCCGCGCTCGCTCATGCGCCGCGCGAGCAGGCACGCGCGCGCGAACGACGGCTTGTCGGGATCGCAGCCGTAGAGGTCGAGCGTGGCCTTGCTCTCGCGTTTCAAATCCATCAGCTCCGGCGCGGAGCTTTGCAGGCGGAAGGCCATTTCGTAGGCGGCGACGCGCGTGGCGATCTCGGGGTCGCCCTCGAGCGCGAGGCGTTGGTGATTGAGTTCGCGCACGAGCTCGAGCGAGTCGCGTTGCAGCCGCGCATCCACGCCGGGCGGACTCGAGACGTTGAGGATCGGGTCGCCCTGATTGCGAAAGCGGACGCCGGTGTAGAGCGTCGGCAGAAAACCGCTGGACCAATTCGCCGAGCCGCCGCTGATGCCGCTGCCGGTGGACATCACGACAAACGCGGGCAATTCCTGCGTCTCCGCACCGAGGCCGTAGAGCGCCCACGAACCGAGGCTCGGCCGTCCGGGCTGCGCGAAACCGGTGTTCAAAAAAATCTGCGCGGGCGCGTGGTTGAACTGATCCGTGCGCACCGAGCGTACGAGGCAGATGTCGTCCGCGACCTTCGCCAGATGCGGCAGCATTTCGGAAAGTTCCGCGCCGGATTTCCCGTGCCGCGCGAATTTGTAGCGCGGCCCGAGCACCGCCGCGTCGGGCCGGATGAAGGCGTAGCGTTGTCCGCC
>JAYVOY010000073.1:0-2709 GCA_043757645.1 Verrucomicrobiota bacterium | reverse complement strand
GGAACGATGCAGTTGAGCCACGGATGAAACACAGATGGAACACCGCTGGCCGACACTTTGGGCAGGAGATGCGGTTCCAACGCGGGCACACTATCCGGGGAGTTGTCCAGCCGGCGCAGAGTCGAACGAGCCAACCTCCCTGTCGGTGTTTCATCCGTGTTCCATCCGTGGCTAAAGATTAGTTCCGGTTCAACCGTTTCGGCGGTTTCTCGCGACCGGGGAAACCGCTGAAGCGGTTCGCGTTTTAGCGGTGCCCGGACACCCGGCTGAAGCCGGGTGCTAATGAGATTTTTCACGCCTGCGATTTGCGCGGCATTTTGTTTTCTCGAATCTTTCTTCGCCTCCATTTCACTCCTGTGTTCCGCATTTCTTCATGGTGCGCCGGTTTCGCACTGCTAGTTTCGCGGCCAATTCACGCGCCCAAGTTATGAAGAAATTTCTCCCGCTGGTTTTGGTTCTCGTGGTTCTTTCGCGCTTCGCCGCGCTGGCCGCCGACCGCTCGGCGATGCACGTGGCAAAACCGCTCACGCCCGCGCAGGCCCTCGCCGCGCTGCAAGTCGAGGCCGGCCTGCGTGTGGAACTCGCCGTGGCCGAGCCGCTCACCGCGTCGCCGTGCGCGGTCGCGTGGGATGAACGCGGGCGGATGTTCGTCGCGGAGAATCGCGGCTATCCCGTCGGCCCCGGCACGAATCAGCCGCCTGCGGGCGTGATCGCGTTGCTGGAGAGCACGCGGGGCGACGGCGTGTATGACAAGCGCACGGTGTTCGCGGAGGGGCTGACGTTTCCCAATGGAATCCTGTGCTGGCGCGGCGGCGTGATCGTGACGTGCGCGCCGGACATTTTCTTCCTGCAAGACACGGATGGCGACGGCAGGGCCGATGTGAAAAAAGTTTTGCTCACGGGCTTTGGCACCACCAGCACTACGCAGCTCCGTGTGAGCCATCCGACGCTGGGACTCGATGGCTGGGTCCATGTGACGAGCGGTTTGGTGGCGAGCAAGGTCACGTGCCCGGAGCATCCCGAGCGCGCGGCGGTGGAGTTGCCGCGCGGGGATGCGCGCTTCCATCCCGACACGCTGGAAATCGAGTCGTGGCCGGGCGTGGGGCAGTTCGGTCTGGCGTTCGATGATTTCGGGCGGAAGTTCGTGTGCTCGAATCGCAACCCGCTCCAGCATGTGGTGCTGCACCCGCGCTATTTGAAGCGCAATCCGCACCTCGCATTTTCCGAGACGGTGCAGGATGTCGCGCCGCCGGGCGACGCGGCGAAGTGCTGGCCGTTGAGCGAGGATCACACGACGGCGGCGTTCATCCCGAGCCTGATGAGCGCGCCGCACGCGGGCACGTTCACCAGCGCGTGCGGCATCAGCCTGTGGCGTGGGGGCGCGTTGCCGGCGGGTTTTGCGAACAGCGCCTTCATCTGCGAACCGGCGCAAAATCTCGTGCAGCGGCAAGTCCTCACGCCCGACGGCCCGACCTTCAAGTCCGCGCCCGCCACGCCGGGCCGGGAATTTCTCGCGTCGCGCGACACCTGGTTCCGCCCCGTCTTCAGCGCCACCGGCCCGGACGGCGCGCTCTACATCTGCGACATGTATCGCAAGGTGATTGACCACCCGCAGTATCTGCCCGAGCACATCCGCGGCAGCCTCGACTACGAGGCGGGGAAGACGAACGGGCGCATCTGGCGCGTCACTGACGCAAGGCAACTTGACGGAAGGCAAAAGGAAAAAGGTGAAAGGCAAAAGTTCGATCTCGGCAAGGCGAGCACGGAGGAATTGGTCGGGAAATTGAATGACGAGAATGGCTGGGTGCGCGGGACGGCGTTTCGGTTGTTGTTGGAGCGGGGGGACAAGGCGGTGGTGCCGAAACTCAAATCGCAGATCGCCGATGCGAAACCGCAAAGTCCGGCGGCGCGTGTGGCGGCGATGCACCTGCTCGACCACGTTGGCCGGTTGACGTTGGACGATCTTGAACAGGCTGATTACGGCGGCACCGAAACCAAAATTTGCGCCCTGCAATTGGTGGAGCCGCGGGTGTCCCAGCGCGGGACCAATGGCGTCGTCTCGAATACTCCACCGGCCCCGATCGCGGTCCGGATGGTGAACCGCTATTTGCGCAATCGCGAGCTCGGCGTGCGGTTTCAGGCGTGGTTGCTCGCGGGCGAATTGAATCCGGAGCACCAGTTGTGGGTGGCTCCGTTCTTGACCGATGTGGACGCGCGAGACCGGTGGATGCGCGCGGCTGCATTGAGTTGTTGGAATCCCATTCGCGGCATTTACCGGGTCGATGAATCCAAGCCGTTTCTTTCGCCGTTTCAGGCGCTCTATTACGAGCAAAGCAGGATGGCGGCGACGGTTCTTGCACCGGAAAAATTGGCGGGCCAATTGGCGGTCGCTCTTGATCCGGGCATCGCACAATCGTCCGATCAGCCGGCATTGCTGCTGGGGTCCCGCAGGGAAGTCGATGCCTTGGCGATTGCTTCGGTCCTTGGGATCGGGGACGGAGTCAGGACGCGAACCGGGACGAATTCAGGGGCGAGATCACTTTTCGCTCTGACCAGCAGCCACTCGAAGCCCGAGGTGAGCGAATTTACCCGAAAGCGGCTGCAAGAGTTGTTTGATTATTCGGCGAATATTTTTCTAAAGGGATCGAGCGATAACGCGGAGAAGGTGCTCGCGGTTCGCCTGCTTGCTCACAGCGATTTCGCCACGGC
>JAYVOY010000072.1:0-2710 GCA_043757645.1 Verrucomicrobiota bacterium | reverse complement strand
AGCAGGCTGTCGCGGCCGTCGGCGGATTCGCGGAGCAACGCATACACGGGCGAGTCGAGCGCGCTCAAACGCGTGAGCCGCGCGCCGTCGAAAAACGCCGGATGCCGCGCGAGGAGTTGGTTCAGGCACGCGAGTTCGGCGACGAGGTTGTCGGGGTTTCCCCAGTTCATTCCGCGGCTGGAATGCACGTTCACTTTTTCCGCCGCGAGCCATTCGACGCCGCACGTGAAGCCGAAGCCGCCGCTCACGCTGGTGAGCGCGCAGAGGCGGTTGCGCAGGAGCGACCACGCGCGCCCCGCGGCGGCGAGGCGGTTGTTGTCGTGCGTTTCGCTGTAGTGAACCAGCACGCCGACGTTGCGGGTTTGCGGGCTGTTCTCGAGGTAGCCGGCGACTTCCGCGCCCGTGTAATTTTGGAACAACTCGGAGTACGCCCACTGCATCCCGCCCGCGGTGAGCAGCGTTTCCGTGGCCTCCCACGAGCCGCCGAGGCCCTCGAGCAAAAAGATCGTGTCGGGAAATTCCTGGCGGACGCGCGCGATGATGTATTGCCAGGCGACCGTGGGAACCTTGTAGCCGGCGTCGCAGCGAAAACCATCGACGCCGCGGCGGCACCACGTGAGAAAAACTTCCGAGAGATATTCCCACAACTCGGGGTGCGTGTGCTCGAGTTCGACAAGGTCCTCCCAAATATTCCCCCACGCGCCGGGGCTGATGAATTCGCCGTCCGGTTTGCGCAGATACCACTCGGGATGATTTTCCTGGAGCGGCGCGCCCCAGCCGGTGTGGTTGATCACAATGTCGAGAAAGAGCCGCCCGCCGCGCTGATGCACGCCGTCGGCGAGTTCGCAAAACTGATCGACGCCCGTGGTGAGCTTGTCGAATTCCACCAGCGCCGGATCGACACCGATGAGTTCCTGACACGCGTACGGACTGCCGAAACGGCCGAAGCGCGCGAAGGTCGTGGGCGTGGGATTGACCGGCAGCAAATGCAGAATGCGGCAGCCGAGCGCGCCGAAAATGTGCGGCAATTCCTTGGTGAGGTCGCGCAATTTTCCCGAGGGCGGGATGACGGTGTAGCCGTTTTGGTCGAGGAGTTGGAGGCGTTGCTCGAGCTTTTCGTCGCTGGTTTTTGCCGCCGTTTTTCCCGGACCGAACATGCGCGGAAAGGCGCAGTAAATCGTGTTCGCGGTGCGATACGAATCCGGATGCACTGTGATGCCGAGGTCCGAACCGCCCGGCCAGTGCTGGCGGCCGAGGGCGTTGAGCGCGTACGGTTTCGCGCGGAAATAGCCGACCTCGGTGAGGGGCATCGTCGCGGTCCAGCGGCCGTTTTCCCAGCGCATCGGCACATCGTGCCACGACGCGCCCGCCAGCGGCGCGCCATGAAAATGCGAGCGGATGATTTCCCGCCGGAGCAAATCCGCGCGACCCAAGTCGGTGCGCAGTCGCGCGGTCCAGCCTTGGTCGGGAGAAAAATTCGTGCCGCCGCCGCCGAGGGTGAACTGCGCGGTGTCGCCGACGTAGCGCAGCAGTCGCGTGCCCGCGGGCGGAGTGATCGGAGGTTGTTCCATGATGCGATGAATGGTCACGCCGCGGACACGGCGCCAACCGCGTCCCGCAGCGGCTGCGAATAAAAAGAAACGCCGCGCGAAAGCAAGCCCGCCAGCGGGTTTGGCAGCAGCGCCCTCGCCGCGGTATGCAGCCGTGAATTGCACCGCCGCCCGCCGTGGGTTCCCAGCTCGTTGGCACCCGGCTGAAGCCGGGCGCTGATAAGATTTCGACCCTTCTACCATGGACTGAGCCGCAACTATGCAATTGAAGTAGCGCCGCCGTCCCGGCGGCTCACACCGTCCAAAGACGGCGGAGGCGGGCATTTTCCGCAGTTCAAAATGTTCCCTGCATGGGGAACCAAAAAAGGAAGTGTGAATGGCCCGTGCGGACTGCCCACGCCCTGAGCCGCCGCGACGGCGGCGGTCCTGCCGCATCGTTGCGGTCAAGAAACCCGCAAGCCGCAAAAACTCCTAAAAAGTGGGGCGCGAGGCCAGTGGCAAACGCGGTCAAATAAGCGCCTCACCCACTGCCACCTTGAGTCGCAATCGGGCGAAGGTCAGCGCCGTCTCCAGCGGCGCACCCTGGTCTCGGAATTCGTAAAACACGGCCTCGCCCAAGAGGCAATAACCCCACGTCCGGTGGCTCCGCTGTTCGGGTTGCAGGGCGTTCACACGCTCGCACCACGCCACCGCCGCGCGCTGCTTCCGCACCACGTCCGCGTGCGTGAGCATGTCCTGGGCTTTCGTTTCGGTGAGATAAATTCCCGTCGGCGTGCGAACGAAAAAGTCCGGCGAATAGAATCCCGGCAGCCCGTTCTCCTTCACGTAACGCAGGCGCATGAAGAGATGCTTTTGCTCGCTCACCTTGCAGAATGCTTCCGCCGTCGAGTCGGCATTTGCCTTCTCGATGAACGCCTTCTCGAAGCCGCCGTTGCGCGACGGATACGGCAGGCGCTCGTAAATGCACTTGGGCGTGAGGATCGAATGCGCCTCGCGCACGTTCAGCTTTTGCACCTCGGACAAGCGCCGTTGCACGACTTCCGCCGGCGCGGTGGTTTCCGTCGCCGTCAGTTCGGGCAGCTTGCGGCCAAACTCCCTGATGATGTGATTCGCCACCGGATCGAGTTTCAGCAAGCGCCAGTTCTCGTTCGCGTGCGGAT
>JAYVOY010000071.1:0-10046 GCA_043757645.1 Verrucomicrobiota bacterium | reverse complement strand
CGGTGCCGAGCGCGTAGCTCACCCACGTGCCGATGCCGGGGAAACCATCGAGCGTGAAGCCGGTGCTCATCTGATTTTCCGCGGGGCCGTGCGTGTTGCTCTTCGCGGTCAGCGAATGGACGAAGCACATTTCGTCGGCGAGTGCGGCGAGATTCGGGAGCAGTTCGCTCACCATTTTGCCGGACTGCCCGCGCGGTTTGAATTCCCACAACGGCTTCACCAGATTGCCTTGTTCGCCTTGAAACGTGACGAGCTTGTCCGCGCCGGGCAGCGGCTGGCCGTGGCGTTTCACGAGCTCGGGTTTGAAATCAAATGTGTCCACGTGACTCAGCGCGCCGGTGCAGAAAATCAGGAGGACGCGGCGGGCCTTGGGCGCGAAGTGCGGCACGCGCGGCGCGTGCGGGGCGTTGGGCTGGACGAGCGGGCGGATGGGCGACTCGCTCGCGGGCAGCCGCTCCTCGGCGAGCAGGCTCGCGAGCGCGAGGCCACCGAGGCCGCTGCCGGCGCGTTGCAGGAACGCCCGGCGATCCAGCAAACCGCGGCCAGCGTGAGACAGGGGCGTGGAATTCATGTTGATGCCGTGATCTCGGGTAGTGACGAGGCTCGGGCCTCGGCCATTTATTGTATAGCAGGAAGGCGCGGGGCGAACGGGGGGAAAGCTCAAAGAACAAAGTTCAAAGCTTCAGGGAAGGGCCAAGGAACCAGGGCGGGGCGGCTAAAATGTGCGGAGATTTTGGCATTGGGGAAGTTCCGTTCGAGGGATTCAATTCCGAGCACCCAATGCCAACTGCAAAACAACAGGGACAACTCCTTCCGAACCGTAACGAGGCCGTGGGAGCGCCGCCGTCCCGGCGGCTCACCCCGTCCACAGGAGGCGGAGGCGGGCATTTTCCGCAGTGCAAAAGGTTCCCGGAATGAGGAACCACAAGAGTCAGTGTGAATGGCCCGCGCGGACTTCCCACGCTGGGAGCCGCCGAGACGGCGGCGGTCCTACGGCCTCGTTGCGGCTCAGTGCAAACCTCCACGCCGAGCCGGTGCTCGGCGCTCCGGTTCAGGGGCGGGCCGCACCTTCCGCAGTCTCACAATTTTTTTACAATCAGCTTACGCGCCGATGACAACTTCCCCCGTGGCTCGGACATGGTTACGGCATGAAAACAATTCTGCCTCCCGCACCTCGTTGTTCCACCACGGGCCGGTTCGCCGGCGTCCTTGTCAAAACCACCGCGGCCCTCGCGCTGCTGGGCGTCACCGTCGCGCTGGCGGGTGTTTACCAAGAGGGCGAACCCAAGCCGCAACCGCCGCCACCCGCGCCGGAGCCGAAGCTTGAAATCCAAATCCCGCAGGCCGATCTCGACGCGCTGCGAAAAATGCACGGCGGATTCTTTCACCAATTCCAGACCGCGCCCGGATTCGGAATGGGGCGGGCAATGGAGCTCCCGACATTAGCGACGGTCATCCTCGCAGAAAACTCGTACCAAGTCCCCAAGCCGGACCTGATCGCGCTCGAAACCAAGCCGGTTGCCTACGTCAACACCGACCCGTGGGAATGGATCAACATGAGAGACCTGACCAACCGCACCGCGCGCACCAAGTATCAAACGCGCGCGATCACACTGCTCGAAACGGATGCCATCGCCGAACTGCGCGACGGCAAGAACATCGTCCTTCAATCAGCAACGCTCGCCACGCGCACACCGAAGGGAGTCACAGAGGTCGCGGGGTACCGCGCCATCGGGGCGATGCGCGCCGAAGCAGCCTGCGCGCGCTGTCACGAGTGCGCGGTGGGAACCCTCTTGGGCGCATTTTCCTACACACTGTTTCCGAAGCCCGCCGCCGACGTGCTTTTGAAACTCGTCTCGCCGCGGATGACTACGTGACCAAGCCCTTCGGCGTGCGCGAATTGCTCGCGCGCATCCACGCCCTCCTGCGCCGCGCGCCCGGCGGCGCCGCGGGAAAAACTTCCGCGGAGGAAAGCGCCCCGTTCACCATCGGCCCCGCGACGATTGATCCGAAGACCTTTCAAATCCGCCGCGGCAAAACCACCGAGGAACTCACCGCGCGCGAGCTGAAGCTCCTCCAATATTTCCACGCCCGCCCCGGCGAAGTCCTCTCGCGCGACCGGCTGCTGAACGAAGTCTGGGGCTACAATTACTTCGGCACCACGCGCACGCTCGACCAGGTGATCGTCCAGTTGCGCCGCAAACTCGGCGACACCGGCGGCGAACCCAAGCACCTGCTCACGGTGCATGGCGTGGGGTACAAGCTCGCGTTGTAACGCGCGAGGACGCGGCGGGGAGCGCGATCACGGTCGAGTTTGCGAAGACAGCTCGTCGGCGAAAGAAAGACCCCGGTTCAACGCAGAGGCGCGGAGGACGCAGAGATTCGCGGAGGAGAAAAGACGGCAGTGGAGCGCCGAGCACCGGCTCGGCGTGAGCGGCGGGAATGGATTCGCGCCGCGCGGGTGCTCGGCGCTCCGCTTTCTTGAAAATCTCATTAGCACCCGGCTTCAGCCGGGTGTCCCGCACGCTACAAAACGAGAACCGCTTCAGCGGTTTCCCCGTGGTGCGAAACCGCTGAAGCGGTTGAAAACATTGAGCGCAACGTGTCACCCGGCTGAAGCCGGGTGCTAATGAGAGGGGAATCCGAACCGAAAGAAATGGGCGTGTGATTGCACCTCGCTCACTCCGCGTTCCTATGCGTTCTCAGGTCTCTGTGTCGGAGAAAATCCTCGCAACTACCGAGTGATCGCGCCCGCACTTCGCGGCCCGGCGTGACCCTGCCCCGGGGCAATCGGCATTTCGCTCGGAGTTCCGCGTTTACGCGGCTCAGTGTGGGGAGTCGCCCGAGCCGCCTAAACCGTAACCATGCAGTTGGCGGACCGCCGCCGTCTCGGCGGCTCACGGCGAGGGAAGGCCGCGCGGGCCATTCACTCGCGGCCGGGACGGACGGCGCCACGGGAAAAATGGCAACGCTCTGCCCGGTTCTCAAGAACTCCGCCCCCGCGTCTGCAGCAACATTCTTTTTGCGTCAAATCGTCGCTCGTTCGTGTTGTGCTTGAGGCTTTGCAGGGAGCCTCGCTCCGGGGCAGGGTCGGAATGTGCTCCAGCATGCGCGCGACGGACTCGGTTCGGTTTCGAGAAAGGCGCGTGGGAAAGAATGTGCGCGGTCGGTGGCGGCATGAAACAAAACTCAAATGGCGGTCGGAATGCGGCGGGGACGGCGCGGCGCGTGTTCACACTGCGCGCGGCGCTTGGGGTTTTTGTTTGGCTCGCGGCGACCGGGCGCGGCTTTGCGGCGGGGGTGGATTTCGGGCGCGAGATTCGACCGGTGTTGGCGGAGCATTGTTTCCAATGTCACGGACCGGATGAGCCGGCGCGCAAGGCGAAGCTGCGGTTGGACACGCGGGAGGGTTTGTTTTCGTTGCGCGAGGGGGGGCGCGTGGTGGTGGCGGGGAAACCGGAGGAAAGCGTTTTGTTCCGTCGCATCACGGCCACGAATTCAGAGGACGTGATGCCGCCGGTGAAACACAACAAGCCGCTGCCCGCGCGGCAGGTCGCGCTGCTGCGCGAGTGGATCGCGCAGGGCGCGGCGTGGCAGCAGCACTGGGCGTTCGTCGCGCCGGTGCGTCCGGCGCTGCCGCCGGTGCGGCGCGCGGAGTGGGTGCGCAATGGGATTGACGCGTTTGTGCTGGCGCGGCTCGAGCGCGAGAATCTGTCGCCGGCGCGCGAGGCGGAGCGCGCGACGCTGGTGCGGCGGGTGACGCTGGATTTGACGGGGCTGCCGCCGACGCCGGAGGAGGCGGCGAGTTTCGTCGCGGATGCGCGGGTGGATGCGTTCGAGCGGTTGGTGGAGCGGTTGCTCGCGTCGCCGCGGTTCGGTGAGCACGTGGCGCGCGCGTGGCTCGACGCGGCGCGGTACGCGGACACGAACGGTTACAACAACGACGAGGAGCGCACGATGTGGGCGTGGCGCGATTGGGTGATTCAGGCGCTGAACGCGAATCTGCCCTTCGACCGTTTTCTCACCGAGCAGCTCGCGGGGGATTTGCTGCCCAATGCGACGCTGCGGCAAAAGATCGCGACGGGTTTCAATCGCAATCACGTGCTCACGACCGAGGGCGGAATCATCGAGGAGGAGTATCGCGTCGAGTATGTCGCGGACCGGGTTCACACAATGGCCACGGCGTTTCTCGGGCTGACGATGCAGTGCGCGCGCTGTCACGATCACAAGTTCGATCCCATTTCGCAGCGCGATTACTACCGGATGTTCGCGTTCTTCAACGGTCTGCCGG
Source organism: Verrucomicrobiota bacterium (assembly GCA_043757645.1). Taxonomy (GTDB): domain Bacteria; phylum Verrucomicrobiota; class Verrucomicrobiia; order Limisphaerales; family BJHT01; genus BJHT01. The sequence continues at coordinate 5,755 of JAYVOY010000071.1, read as the reverse complement.
ATCGCGTCGTGGGCTACAACACGCGCAAGGCCGCCGCGCCGTTTTTGGCGACGCCAACCGCCACGCAGGAAAGTGAACTGCGGCTGTTGCGAGAAAAAGTCGCGGCGCTCGACGCGCGGTTGCTCGAGCGCAAAGGCGCGGCGCGCGGGGACGCGGCGAAATGGGAGGCGAATTTATCCGTGGAAGAAATCGCGGGTTTGGCGAAGAGCAAAACGGTTGGCGGAGGCGCGGCGGTGTTGGAGCGACCGGCGGGCGAACGCACGGCGGCGCAGCGCGAACAGTTGGAGAAATATTTTCTGGAGTCGGTGGACATGGAATTTCGCCGCCTCACGACGGAGCGCGCCGCGCTCGCCAAGCAGGCGGCGGCGAGCGAGGACAGCGCGACCGTGACGATGGTGATGCAGGAGGCGGCGGAAAAGCGGACGGCGTTTTTGCTGCGGCGCGGGCAATATGATCAGCGCGGCGACGCGGTGGAAGCGGGCGTGCCGGAGAATCTGCCGCCGCTGCCGCCGGGCGCTCCACGCAATCGGCTCGGCCTCGCGCAGTGGCTCACCGCGCCGGAGCATCCGCTCACGGCGCGCGTGGCGGTGAATCGCTGGTGGGAGGGATTGTTCGGCTCGGGCTTGGTGGAGACGGTCGAGGATTTTGGCGCGCAGGGGGCGTTGCCGAGTCATCCGGAATTGCTCGACTGGCTGGCGACGGAATTGCAGCGCACGGGCTGGGACGTGAAGGGGATGTTTCGGCTGATCGTGACGTCGGCGACGTATCGGCAGAGCGCGGCGGCGACGCTGGAATTGGTGCAGCGCGATCCGGCGGGGCGGTTGCTCGCGCGCAGTCCGAGGTTTCGTTTGGCGGCGGAGATGATTCGCGATCAGGCGCTGGCGGTGGCGGGTTTGCTCGGCGCGCAAGTCGGCGGGCCGAGTGTGAAACCGTATCAGCCGGCGGGTTTGTGGGAGGATGTGAGCGTGGAGCGGAAATACAGTTATGTGCCGGACGCGGGCGAGGGTTTGTATCGGCGCAGTCTCTACACGTTTTGGAAACGCACGTGCCCGCCGCCGGGCATGACGACGCTGGACGCGCCGGATCGCGAGACGTGCGTGATGCGCCGCGCGCGCACGAGCACGCCGTTGCAGGCGCTGCTGTTGCTGAACGATCCCACGTATGTCGAGGCCGCGCGCAAGCTCGCCGAGCGCGTGCTGCGCGACGGTGGCGGTGACGACGCGGCGCGCACGCGCTGGGCGTATCAACTGGTGCTCGCGCGCGCGCCGCAAGCGCGCGAGGCGGCGGTGGTGACGGAGGTGCGTCGCGAGGCATTGGAGCGGTTCCGGCGCGAACCGGAGGCGGCGAAGAAGTTGCTCGGGGTCGGAAAATCACCGCGCGTGGTGGGAACGGACGAAGTGGAATTGGCCGCGTGGACCACGGTGGCAAGCTTGCTGTTGAATCTCGATGAAACGCTCAACCGACCGTGAACGAAGATGAAGCCGAACTCCGAAATTGGGATGGGGAGCGCACGCGGCCCGCGTGCAGGTTTGGGCGGCTCGCCCAAACCGTCGTGTCCCAGTTCTAACTTGGTTCCCCGCAAGAAAAAGTTAATGGAACGAAGTTTTCGGCGAGCCGCCGAAAACTGCACGCGAGCCGCGTGCGCTCCCCGAGACGGAGCGCCGAACTCCAGTTCGGCGCGAACACGGTTCAGCAACGCGCCGATCTGGAGATCGGCGCTCCGGGGCGTGGGCGGTGCGAGGCCGCGTCGTGCTGCGAAAAAAGATTCCGACGAAATTCACACGTCCCGCGCGTTCGAAAGCGGCGACACCGCTTTGGCAAAGTACGGCTGGCGATTGGCGGAGTCCGCGTGGGTCACGGGCCGCGAGATTTTTCGTTCCCCGAAGTTCGAATGAATCCGCGCTCCGGAAGAAATTTTTCTCAGACCTGATCATGAACCCTCAACACGACTTGCTCTCAACCCTCACCCGCCGCGCGTTTCTCGGGCGTTCCGGGACGGCGCTGGGCACGGCGGCGCTGGTGGCGTTGCTGGGGCGTGACGCGGCGGCGGGCGGCGCGGGCACGCGGGCGTTGACGCATTTTGCACCGAAGGCGCGGCGGGTGATTTATCTCTTTCAATCAGGCGGGCCGTCGCATCTCGAATTGCTCGATCACAAGCCGAAGTTGCGCGCGTTGCACGGAAGCGAGCTGCCCGATTCGATTCGGCGCGGGCAGCGGTTGACGGGCATGACGTCGGGGCAGAAGAATTTTTCCGTCGTCGCGCCGAAATTTTCCTTCGCGCAACACGGCCGCAGCGGCGCGTGGTTGAGCGAGTTGCTGCCACACACGGCGCGCGTGGCGGATGAGTTGTGCATCGTGCGCTCGCTGCACACGGAGGCGATCAATCACGATCCGGCGATCACGTTCATCCAGACCGGTTCGCAACAGCCGGGGCGGCCGTCGCTGGGCGCGTGGCTCGCGTATGGACTGGGCAGCGAGGCGCGGGATTTGCCGGCGTTTGTGGTGATGATTTCGCACGGGAGCGGGAAGGACGCGAATCAAGGTTTGCTCGACCGTTTGTGGGGCGCGGGCTTTTTGCCGTCGAGTCATCAGGGCGTGAAGTTGCGCAGCGGCGCGGACCCGGTGCTGTTTCTCAACGATCCGCCGGGCGTGGATCGCGGGCTGCGGCGCGCGATGCTCGATGGGTTGGCGAAGTTAAATGAGTTTCAACGCGAGGAGACGAATGACCCGGAGATCGCGACGCGGATCGCGCAATACGAGCTGGCGTTTCGCATGCAGGCGAGCGTGCCGGAATTGACGAACGTGGCCGCGGAACCGGAGTCGATGTTCGAGTTGTACGGCACGGACGCGCGCAAGCCGGGGACGTTCGCGGCGAATTGTCTGCTCGCGCGGCGACTGGTCGAGCGCGGTGTGCGATGCGTGCAGCTTTATCATCGCGGCTGGGATTTGCACGGCGGGCTGGTGAGCAATTTGCCGAAGCAATGTCGCGACGTGGATCAGGCGCAGGCGGCGTTGCTCACCGATCTCAAGCAGCGCGGCCTGCTCGACGAGACGCTCGTGGTGTGGGGCGGCGAGTTCGGGCGGACGGTGTATGGGCAGGGCGGCGTGAAGGATGATTACGGTCGCGATCATCATGGCCGCTGCTTCTCGATGTGGCTCGCGGGCGGGGGAATCAAGGGCGGGATGGTTTATGGCGAGACGGATGATTACGGGTACAACATCGTGCGTGACCCGGTTCACATTCACGATTTGAACGCGACGCTGCTGCACGCGCTGGGCGTCGATCACGAGCGGATGACGTTTCGTTTTCAAGGCCGCGAGTATCGGCTGACGGATGTTCACGGGACGGTGGTGCAGGGGATTTTGGCGTGAGCGAAGGGCGGGGATGAAATCGGATTTCCATTTCCCCGCAGGCGTTCTCCGCCGCCAAACCCCGCGCGCTCACAGCCCGCCGTTATCAATCAACCGCGTCTTGCCCACGAAGACGGCCAGCGCCATCTGTGCGCCGCGCTGAACTTCCGCCAGCGGACGCAAGGTTTCGGGATCGAAGAATTCCACGTAATCCAGCCGCGCCGCCCGTTGCGTCGCGATCAACTCCGCGAGTTCCCGTTTCAACACCGCCGCCGGAATCGCCGCCGGCGCCGCGCGCACCACCGCCCGCGCCCGTTCCTGCACGCGCCACAAAATCGTCGCCTGGGGCCGTTCCTCCGCGCTCAGATATTTGTTCCGCGAACTCATCGCGAGGCCGTCGCGCTCACGCAACGTCGGTGCCACCACCACGCGCAGCGGGAAATTCAAATCGCGCACCATCCGGCGCACCACCGCCGCCTGCTGCCAATCCTTCGCGCCGAACACCGCCACCGTCGGCAGCACCAGATTGAACAACTTCGCCACCACAGTCGTGACCCCGCGAAAATGCGCCGGCCGCGCCGCGCCCTCCATGCCTTGGGTCAGCGCCTCCTCGACGACATAAGTGCTGTAGTCCCCCGCCGCGCGCCCCGGATACATCTCCGCATCCACCGGCGCAAAAACCACATCCACGCCCGCCGTGCGACACAACGCGCAGTCGCGCGTAAAATCGCGCGGATACTTCGACAAATCCTCGTGCGCCGCGAACTGCGTCGGGTTCACGTAAACGCTCACCACCACCACACCGCCCGCGCCGGCCAACCGCCGCGCCCGCCGCGCCAAACTGAGGTGCCCCGCGTGCAAATATCCCATCGTCGGCACGAACCCGACCTTCACGCCGCGTCGCTGCCAGGTGCGCGCCAACCGCTGCATCGCCGCCGCCTTCGAGACAATTTTCATCGCCAAAAGTTCTGCCACCGATTCCCCGGCACACGAAGCCGAAAACAAAAAAAGGGCCGCGAGCAATTCGCTCGCGGCCCGGATGGATTCAAAAACTGAGCGCCACTTCAGCGCCGAAAGGCCAGCGGCGCGCCCGCCGGCATTTCATGCGCGCAGGGCTGGTTCGTCGGCGCATCCGGCACCCGCGCATTAACCTGCACCAAATTATTCGCCAACAGGAACGCCTCCACTTCCTCACCGCTGATGTCCGGCAACATTTTGCCGTTCACCTCGACACACGGACTCAACATCTGCCCGCTCTTCTCGATCATTTCCTGCCGCTGCACCGGGTCATTGATAATGTCCCGATCCTCGAACGGCAGGTCGTATTTGCGCATGACCGCACGGACACCCATGCTCCAGCCACACGACGGTTTCAAGTAAGCGACAATTTTTGGTTTGCTCATAAAAGTGAGGCGGAAACTGCCACACCGTAAACCATTCGCAACAGTTTAGTTGACGCGCTTTTTTTGCGGGCGCTGGGGAGCGAGAAATGACCCAACCGTCGGCTGCCGGCGGATTTTGCCCCCTTTCATTCCACCGCCCCCAATTCGCCTGCCAGAATTCCGCCACCACTCCTTGCCTCGTTTCCCCACCGATTCACCCGGAGCACGATTGCCAATCCCACTGCCACCGTTATCGTCCCGCGCATGACAAACGTCCCGACCGTCGAACTCGCCCGCGACTGCGAAGTAATCCAAATCCCCGCCGGCACCGCCACCACCCTGCCCCGCGGAACCTCCGTGGACATCACCCAAACCCTCGGCGGCACCTACACCATCCACGCCCAGGGCGGACTCTACCGCGTCGCCCCGGAAAATGCCGACGCACTCGGACTCGCCCCCGCGGCGGCGACACCGCCTGCAGCCGCCGCGCCCAGCGGCCCGCTCGAAGAACAGCACCTGTGGGACATTCTCCGCACCTGCTACGACCCCGAAATCCCCGTCAACATCGTGGACCTCGGCCTGGTCTATGACCTCGGTATCCAGCCCCTGCCCTCCGGCAAGCACCAAGTCTTCGTCAAGATGACCCTCACCGCGGCCGGCTGCGGCATGGGCCCGACCATCGCGCGCGATGCCCAGCAAAAGCTCCTTGAGCTTCCCAGCGTGGAAGAAGCCAGCGTCGAAATCGTCTGGGACCCGCCGTGGCACCAATCCATGATCACCGAAGCCGGACGAAAAATCCTCGGCCTCGCCTGATTCAATTCATCCCGCCGTCACCACCCCCGCGCGCCCGCGGTGAAAATCCCCGGACGAACGGCAAATAGTTTTGACAAAGCCCCGCGTGCTCCAGATATTCGCCGCCACTTCGGGTTGGGGTCGTAGCTCAGTTGGTAGAGCACCACAATGGCATTGTGGGGGTCAGGGGTTCGAATCCCCTCGGCTCCACCAACCCGATAAAAGGAATG
>JAYVOY010000070.1:0-2712 GCA_043757645.1 Verrucomicrobiota bacterium | reverse complement strand
CGCCGCGCGCCGCCGCCAAAGCGCCGGTGGCATCCCCACCCGCACCGCTTGCGCTCGCCAAGCCAGCCGCACCGAAGACCAATAAAACCGCGGCTCCCGCGCAGCCCGCGCCGGCCCAAACGCGCCCCGTTGCCGCCCCGCCCGCCACCGCCGCCGCGGTGGTTCCACCGCCCGCGGTTGTGTCCGCGAAGCCCAAACCCACGCCTGTAAAAGCCGCCAAAACTCCGGGTGCCGCACCCGCCGCGAACCTTCCGGCATCCCCCAAAAAAATCGCAACGCCCGCGGTCAAGCTCCCCGCGATCCTTTTCGAAGGCGATCTTCCCACCGCCGCCCCGGAGCCTCCCGCCACGCCCGGTCATCGGTTCGAGCTGGGACCGGTGCCGCCGGAATCCCCCGCGCGCCCCGCGGACACGCTCGAACTGCCCGAGTCCTACGGCACCGGCCGCCTGTTGCTCGCGCCGCGCGATCCCTTCTGGCTGTTCGCGCACTGGGATTTCAGCTTTGAACATCTGCGCCGCTTCAACAGCCGCTCCATTGATGGGCATCTCGTTTTGCGCGTGTGCCGAAACTCCGTGAATGGCCCGCCGGTGAGCGAAATCCATTTGCACCCCGAGTCGCGCGAGTGGTTCGTGAACGTGCCCGCCGCCGACACGGCCTATGTCGCCGACCTCGGCTACTACGCGTCGCCGGGCCGCTGGTATTCCGTGACGCAATCGCCCGTCGTGCAAACGCCGGCGGCGGTCATGTCGCAAGATTTCTCGGTGCAATTCGCCGCAGTGACGGTCGAGATCGCGCTGCAGGAAGTGATCGCGTCCGTGCAAGAAAGCGCTTTGCCAACGACCCCGCTCGCAGTGCTGTCACCGCCGCCGCCGGAATCACCGCGCGAGCGAATCGAACCACCGCCGGCCCCGGCTTCGATTGAATCAACCAGCGGACAAAACGAACTGCCGCCGCCCTTGGTTTCAACGCCGCAACCATTCGCCGCTTCGTCCCCCTTCGTTTCACCGCCACCACCGGCGGTTGCCCCCGCGGTGCCCGCGCCGCCGCCAGCCACGCCCGCGCCCGCGTGGACGCCCGCGCAGGCTCGCACGTTTGCCGCGATCCTCGAACTCGTCGAGCACGTGGGGCGCACCGTCGGCGGCTCCGAGGAATTGCTCGCCCGCGTCCGCCAGCAACTGGGCGGGGAACTGGGCGGGGAAAATCTCGGCCCCTCGTCGGCGACCCTGCAACCGCCCGCCCGGGCAGCCACGGCGCCCGAAGGCATTTCCAGCGCGGAACTCACCGCCGGAAAAACGGCGGCCAAACCCGGCTTCTGGTTCAACGTGAACGCTGAACTCGTGATCTACGGCGCGACCGAACCCACGGCCCAAGTCACCATCGGTGGACGCCCGATCAAACTGCGCGCGGATGGCACCTTTGGTTACCGCTTCGCCTTGCCCGACGGAAATTTCGAACTCCCCATTGTCGCGCTCGCGCGCGATCGCAGCGACGGCCGCGCCGCCAAACTCGCCTTCACGCGCGCGACCGAGTATCGCGGCGCCGTCGGCGCGCATCCGCAAGATCCGGCGTTGCAACCGCCCCGGATCGAAAACGTAGGGTAACGCCGGCGTCCCCGATTGCCCGGCGGGCTGTCGCGCGGACGTCCCGGCGGCTCACCGCGGCACCGGTCCGCAAGGGTCGGTCAGGCGCGGTCGTTTGCCGCAGCAGCACTCGGCGGGCTGGTAGCCCCCCCCCGGGACGAGCAGGTTGCCCGTGCCACCCGCGGCGCGATTGACAGGCCCGGCGCTTTCCCGCAGCTTGCCGCGCGATTCACCAACCCTGTGCCGCCCGCTGGCCGGCGCGAACCAAGCTGATTATGTGATTATGAGATCGCCCGTTTATTTTCCTCGTCGCTGCCGCGCTTTCACCCTCATTGAGTTACTGGTCGTCATCGCCATCATCGGCGTTCTCGCCTCGATGCTGCTGCCGGCATTGGGCCGAGCCAAGGTCAAGGCCTACAACGTCAAGTGTGTTTCCAACATCAAGCAGTTGGGTCTGGCGATGACACTCTACACGGGCGACCATGATGGGAATTTCCCCCATGCCGGACCCGCGGTGAATTGGCCCACCATGTCCTTCGTGAACGCCTGGGCCTTGATGACCCGCTACATCCCGACCAACAGCGGTTTTTATTTGTGCCCGGCCGACAAGGAATTTCCGTGGGATTATGACTGGTGCCTGGCCAATCCGGGCTTCGGACTCACCACCAACTCCCTACCGATGCCTAATTCCTACTACTATCCCACCCAATATTATCGCGACGATGCCAATGCCGCGGTGATGATGCGCAACGAGAGTCATGTGGGTTATCCCACCGAGAAGGTTTTGATGACCTGCTACGCCGGGCCGGATGCAACGCCCCTCGGCTCGGTCACCGTGGTCCACGGCTCGGAAGGACTGCCGCTGGTCTTTGTTGATGGTCATGCCGGCTACATCAACACCAACAAACTCAACACCACCGCGCCCTACGGTCCCTATAATTTCGATTGGACCATCGGCGGACTTCCGAACGGTAAGGATTTGAAGTGACCCGCAAACCCGCCCCCCCTTGTAGGAGACGAGGTAACGAGACTCTGAGAGCCTGTCTGAAAATTCCGGAGCGCGGCTGTGTCGTCCTCGACCAGCCGCAGCACAGACTCATGGGTGCGGCGTCCGGGTTGAGCTGGTGGCTGC